>DATDPY010000063.1:0-10885 GCA_035292565.1 Cyclobacteriaceae bacterium
GGATAACAGCACTTATGTTATAAATGATATCCTGACCTTCCGATGGGATGCACAGGCCGACAACGGGTCGACAACTGAAATTGTCAGCGCCACCTTTGATTTTTCACCATTCGACGGTGGTTCTGCCGTTGCAGCCACTGAAACTTTCCTGGGAAGCGGTATCTGGGAAGCCAGCTATACCATAGCTGCTCCGGGTACACCGATTGATGCATCTACGCTGAAGGTCTCGGTTACCGCAACCGACGATGCGGGGAATGATGATACCATGCAGGACGACCAGAATATCAAAATGGACAATGTGATACCAACCATTACCTTTGCCAATATCTCCATTGAAGATATCTCTTCAGGAAACGGGGGTGAGTTCATTACCGGTGACGACGTAATCGCACATTGGGATAATACAGCCTCAACCGGCGATAATAACCCGGACATTGCCACGGTCAGTTTCGATTTTTCTCAGTTCGAAGGTCCGGCCTCTACGGCTGGTACCAACAACAGTGACGACTGGGAAGCAACCCATACGGTTACTGCCGGAAGCCTGGAGGCTGTGAACAGAAATGTAACCGTCACCATCGAGGATGATGCCGGCTACCAGGTTATCCTGGCAAGCGTCGACAATGAAGAGATTGATAACAGGCTTCCTATTATCAGTTCAATTACTTCCGATGCAAATTCCGGCGGCACGCTTATTGTGGGAAATACCATTACGTTTACTTTGACGCCTGATAAAGATGAAATCGGCGCAACAGTAAACGGATCTTATAATGGCATTTCGCTAACCTGGTCCGATGCATCCGGAGGGCTGGGACAATATTTCACGGCTACCTATACTATAATGGATGGGGAAACCGACCAGAAATCTTCCGCTTCGCAGATTACCGGTGTCACGATGGATGATGCCCCGGGTAATACTAGTGCTTCTGCCGACGGGGCTGATGTAGTAAAACTTATCGATGCCAATTTGCCGGAGATCGTCAGTGTTTCGAACCTGAATGGAAATACCCAGATGATCGTCGGCGGACCATATTCTGCCAACATTAACATCGAATTGGATACCGACACGGATCCTTACACACTTATTTCCGGCGATATTGCCAATGGAAATGCTTTGTTTACTCTGTCACGTGTTGATGATGATACCTATACAATTCAATTCAATATCAGCGATAACGGCACCGACTACCTGGGCTCCGATAACGTGCCGGTCAATAGCCTGCAGATCCAGGATGACGCGGGCAATCTGAGCGCGATATTCAGCGGCAATGTAACTGCCAATGCCAACGATGCGATCTTTGCCAATTTGCCGGATATAACGACAGTTACTATGCCGAAAACTTTGCCCGCCGGCCCGAGCGCCTGCGTGGAAGAAGAAATCACCATCGATGGAGATAATTTCCTCCCGAACGGCGTCACAACCGTAGTTGTAAAATTTGGCGGGCTCACGATCAATACATTTACCACAAAAACGGATATCCAGCTTGTGTTCGAAGTTCCGGCTTCGGGTTTGTTACCCCTGTCGGAAAACCCAATCGTGGAAACAGTTCCCGGGCAAACCCAGCATGGAACCCAGGTTCACCTGAATCCTCTTCCTGCCGGGATGCCGGATATTACCAATACGACCGATCCCGAAAAATTCTGTCAGGGAAGCAGTGTTACGCTGAATGCTGCCGGGACACTTGGAACTAATGAAATTTATGTATGGTTCCAGGACAGCGAGTTTCCGGAATCCAGTACCGGATCTTCAAGGATTGTCAGCGTTGAGGCAACCTTTGACCTGGCGATTAAAAACACGGTGACCCAGTGTTATACCACAGCCTCGGACTGGCAGACCATAGATACCGATGAAATAGTTCCGTCTACCGTTGTGGCAACAGCAGTTGAGCAGTTAATTTGTCTTGAAGGCTCAACGACGATTGATCTAATGGGATCATCGGTAACCGGCGGCGAGCTTGATAACCTTGGAGTGTGGTCGGGAGGACAGGGTACATTCTCTGATAACACGCCCTCGGAGAACCCCTATACCGATAATGGAGATATAACTTATACACCAGCGCCTGCAGACTTTTTCAGCCAGACGATAACGCTTACCTTGTCCAATAACGGGAATCCTCCATGCCCTGCCGTTACAGATGATGTGATCATCGAATTTGTTTCCGAAGCTACCGCTCAAATTACCGAATATCCCACAGCTACCTGCCAGGAAGACCAGATCGATCTTACCGGGATACTTGGCTCAACTGACGAAGGCACCTGGTCGTGGCAGGGACCCGGGTCGGCGCAGGGAACGTTTAATGGATCTCTGGGGAGCTTAGCTACAAATTATGTCGTGGATATGAACTCGAACCCCGAAGACCTTACCATTTCCTATACCCTGAGCCCGGAAGATATCACGGCAGGCACAGTTACATTAAGGTTTACACCTGCCCTGGGTACTTGCGGCTCCACAGCCAACTTTGATCAGGTCTCGATATTAATATATTCTGTCCCGGCCACTGGCGCAATCCTCGGCGATGACGAAGTCTGCGCAGGTACAGAAAATGAACTCTATGAAATCGATGGCAGCCCGCCTGCTTCTTATTCATATATATGGACTATTCCTGCTGAAATGGGCACAAAAATAGTAGGCGGAATGACTTCCAGCATTATGATCAATTATGTGACCGATGCTGTCGACAGCATAATTACCGCCCAGGTTATTGATAATAATGGATGCCTTGGCACGATTGATACTTTGGCAATAACCGTGAATACGATCCCCAATGTGATCATCGGCAATTCCATAACCAATTATTCTTCGGAAGCAGATCCTATCGACCTGGTTGCCTCCAAATGGGATGAAGGGACCAGCTCTTTTATCG
The DNA here is from genome assembly GCA_035292565.1 of Cyclobacteriaceae bacterium. Classification (GTDB taxonomy): domain Bacteria; phylum Bacteroidota; class Bacteroidia; order Cytophagales; family Cyclobacteriaceae; genus DATDPY01. The sequence goes on from DATDPY010000063.1 coordinate 2,862, forward strand.
ATGTGACAGGTAGTGATGTGGAAAACGTGTTATTCATCGGTCCCGGCGTTTCTTATATATTAGTCGATCAAAAATACCTTTTCGCCCCGGCCAATGCAGGTTTAACTACCGGTACTCCGCATTCGATCATAATGACCTATACCAACCCCGCATCCGGTTGCGTATCTCCAACAGATACGCTCAAGGTCTTTGTATTTGACCCGAATAATACTATCGTTAATCTTGATCCGGAATATTGTGTTAACGATGGAGTTTCATTACCCATTGCCCTAAGAACTGAAACAAATCCAATTATTCCGCCTGCACAAGGGAATAATGTAATATACGATTACGGCGATTATTATTATTATTCGGCTGTTTATTATCCCACATATTGTCCTTCTTGCTGGCCTTATGGAGTATGGGATGGGAAACTTCTCTATGTGGAGGAAATTTCCTGGGTAGGCTGGCAGGGACCTAATCTCGTTCCTTCCACCGGCGGACTTGGTTCAGTACAATTCGATCCTTCCGCGGGAGCAGGCAGTAAAACGATCACCTGGCAATATCAGCGGACTTACAGGTATGCTTTACAGGAATGTACATCACGGAATTATCTGACCTACCCATATGAATGTTATTCATATGAAGATATTTCACTCGCGACCGCACCGCCTAATTATAATTATTCTTCAGGTCCTTATAATTATGTCCTGACCCAGGAAACAGCCAATGTTTATGCTATTCCCGAACCACCAAGCATTGTAGATACGGATGACGGGCTTATCGATAATTCATTGAATTACTGCATCGGTTCTTCCGTCGATTCCGTATTTATCTCAAACCCGGCTTCCAGCGATAAACACAAGTGGTATGATGCTTCATCAGGAGGTAGTGTCGTATTTTCAACCGAATCGGCGAACAGCTTTAAAGCTCATCCCGATGAGTTGGGAATTAATCCTCTTTCGCCTGATAATTATACCTATTACCTCACCACGCTGAGTAATTTCAGCATGGATTTCGCCGGCTGCGAAAGTTCCACCAGGCAACAGGTAACGGTAAATGTGTATGACACACCTTCCCAGCCTGTTCTCAGCCCATTTGGAAACGCATATTGCGATATGGATTTTCTCCCCAGCATTTCGGTGAGCTCGCCTCTGGGCGGTGAAGTATATAAATGGTATGACGATGATGGAACGGGTGATAAGAATAGCGTCTTGTATAATAATGTGAACACTTTTACCCCCGGATTTAATACGGTTTCACTCGGTAACGATACATTATTTTTCGTCACAAAAACAACCAACCAGGTTGGGCTGTTCGAAGGCTGTGAAAGCGATACGACTACCATAAAAATATCCGTTTCCCCGATTCCTGCCACACCAACTGCAGATCCAGTGGCTGATTATTGCGATGGTACCGCTCCCGTAACATTGACGGTGACCCCTAACGGAAATACATTCAGGTGGTATAATGCTGTCGATCTAGGCCAGCCTTCCGGAACACCTTTTGTCGGGACGTCATTTAATACGGGAGTCACATCAATATTCAATCCATCATCAGATACAACATTTTATCTGACACAAACGGCTGATGGGTGTGAAAGTCAGTATGAATCAGTTTCGTTTAAGGTATATGATATTCCATCGGAACCTATTGTTACAACCATTCCGGATTACTGCGATGGCGACGCAATTGCCAATCTCTCGATCTTGAATCCGGTGTTTGAGGAAACTTATAAATGGTATACGGCCGGAGATGTCTTCAGTTTTGAAGGATCATCCTATGCCAGTGGAATTACAACCGTTGGCAAGGTTGCCTCGGATACCACGGTTAAAGTGACTAAAACTGTGAATGGCTGCGAAAGCCCCAAGAAAAATGTTATATTCTATATATATAACATTCCTTCCGCGCCTGCATTTACGCCCGTTGATCCCTACTGTATCGGGGAAAGTATTCAGCCACTCAGCGTTACCGGAACGGATGTAATCTGGTATAGCGATACTTTAAATTCGATAGTAGCCACAGGAACCAGTTTCATAACCGGTCTCTCCGCCGGATCGGCTTATGATACAGCATACTATGTAACGCAGACAGTAAATGGCTGCGAAAGCGATCCCGAACCGGTCTCTATTCTGGTCAATTCTTTGCCTACGGTTCTATTTACCGGATTAGGGAATGCCTATTGCGCTGATTTCGCAACCCTGGTCAATCTTACAGGTGCACCGGCTGGAGCGGGAGGAATATTTACAGGAGATGGAGTGACCGATATTGGCCTGGGTCTGGGAAGATTCAGCGTGCTGGATGCCATCGCCTCAGACCCGGAACCTACGACGGTATCAAATCATGAAGTCAAATTCATTTATACCGACGAAAATGGCTGTACGGATTCCACAAGCCAGATTGTGCAGGTAAATCCTCTCCCAAGGCCTGATATTCAGAATGTTAGTGATGGGCAGGAATTTTGTTTGAACGATGAGGATTACCTGATGTTTGATGGGACAGTATCGATAAGTCCGCTTATCAGAAATGATTTTTCGACATTCAAAGCCGGGGCTATTGGATCGTTCTACCAGCCTGATCTGGTTGGCATAGATTCGATCGATTACGAGGTGGAAGACCAAAATGGCTGTATCAATACAATTACCAAATGGGTCAAGGTAAATCCATTGCCGCAGCCCGATTTTGAACTGTCGACTTTCTGTAATGCATTCGCAGTTGATCTTATCGATAAAACGACGATATCAGAGGGCTCAATTTCATCCTGGGAATGGGAATTCGGGGATGGCAGCATTTCTGTTGAACAATCGCCATCTCATCTGTTTGCCGATCCCCAGCAATATAACGTAAGCCTGCAAACCACATCGGCTAAAGGATGCGTTAATTCAGTTATCGAGCTGATTACCATCGGTGAACAGCCTGGATTGAATTTTACATGGGAAGGGGTCTGCGAAGGAGCGCCCACTACCTTTACGGCTACCAAATCGAGTCCTACAGCAGTTATAAGTTCATGGAGCTGGGATTTTGATGATAACAGCGCCGTTGCCGATATTCAGAATGCTTCCTATCAGTTCACAAACAGCGGAGGTTTTAATGTTACGCTTTCTGCAACAACGCAACAGCAATGTACCGAAACGAAAACGTGGAGGGTGGTGATATTGCCCACCCTGGATTTGACTGATAATTATTTTGAAGATTTCGAGTCGAGCACCAATACCTGGATTGCTGAGGATATTCGTCCAGGAAAATCGGGCCTGGATGATTTCTGGAGCTGGGAGGTGAACACAACAGCTTCAGATATAAGTGTTCCCAATAATGGAATGAATTTCTGGGCTTCCACGAACAATGTTGGTGGTTATTTTAATAATGAGAAATCCTCCATAAACAGTCCCTGTCTCTCATTTACCAATTTTACCAAACCGATGGTAAGTTTCGATATCTGGAGGGAAACAGAGAACGGAAACGACGGGGTAACATTCCAATATTCAACCGACGGAGGAGCCAACTGGTATATTGTTGGGGATGAATTTACCGGTACCAACTGGTTTAATGCAAGAGGCATAATAGGGATTACTGGACTTGATGCCGCAGGGAATTCCAACGGATGGACAGGGAGCGATACTTCATGGGTTAATGCAAGGTATGCCCTCGACGATCTAAAGGGACAGGCATCGGTAAGATTCAGGTTTGCGCTTGGTAGTAACGATACCAACTTTGGGGATTATGACGGATTTGCCTTCGATAATATTTATATCGGGGACAGGAACCGCACCGTGCTGATCGAACAGTTCTCCAACCTTTTGGAGGAAAATCAGGGAGTTCAGGAAGAATACATAAGGGATTTAGTTGCCGATAATCCCGAGTACATCACGGTGAACTACCATACCGATTTCCCTGACCAGGACGTTTTCAATGCGGAAAACTCTACGGATCCGGGCGCCAGGACTATATATTATGGTGTTTCAACCGTTCATAAAGCCATCCTGGATGGAACAGCTACCGATGACGCCCCGTTCAATTCAGGCTGGAGCGAGCTGAAAGGAACCCAGCGCCTGCTCGAGTTGTCGCCTTTCGATATCAATCTCCAGGCCCTGACCTCGGCCGAGGGAACGGTCAGCTTCAGGGGTACGATCACCTATATCAGGGATTCGGCCTTCAGCTATTCCTTGAAGGTGTATGCTGCGGTACTGGAAGATGTATCTGAAATCGATGGGAATACAAGTTACAGTGTATTGAGAAAATTATTGCCCGACCCGGCCGGTTACGCTATTGAAAAACAATGGGAAAATGGGACCTCAGAGCAACTGGAACTTTCTGTTGGGATCAATGATTTCACCAATGTCGATAACGGGAATATCAGGATCATTGTATTCATTCAGGATGAAGTGACCAAGCAGGTTTACCAGGCAGCCGGCCTGAGTACGTCAGGAGTACAATCAAGCCTCACCGGCCTCGAAGATTTGCCGGGTACTGGTAACATTGTCATGTACCCTGTTCCTGCTTCCAATATCCTGTATGTAGGCTTCCGGAAAGAACTCACTGAAAAATGCGACTGGACCATCGTGAGTCAGCAGGGGGTCGTCATCAATGCCGGGTATTTTGCGCCGGGATACAAGCGGTATGAAATGGATGTCAGCCTGATGCCCAATGGCGTTTATGAAATGGTACTTGACGATAATAAATCCTTACATCACGCAGGTAAAATATTGATAATTCATTAATCTTTGCCGATGCTGAAATTTTTTCTGGGCCTAATCAATATTGAGGCAAAGGAAGAGGGAAGGCCTGCATTGTTGTTGTTGGCGTACGGATTTTTCATGGGAGTATTTATGGCCACCTATAAGGTTGTGGCTGAATCCCTTTTTATGAATTCCATGCCCGGGTACCTCGATGAGGCGATCCTTATATCAGGGGCCGTGGGCATTGTTTCTACCTGGCTGTACACCCTGCTGCAGAAGAGGTTTTCATTTTCACTGCTCGCCATCATCAATATTATCGCAGTACTTTCCTTTATCATCTTTATCTTTTACAACCTCGAAAAGGGATTAGGGGCCGGCAATACGTTTATATTCATATTGTTCCTGATGCTGCTCCCCGTATCTTCCATCATGCTTCTAAGCTTCTGGGGATTGTTTGGCAGAATATTCGACATGAGACAGTCGAAAAGGATCGTCGGGACAATCGATTCAGGTCAGCTTATAGCAACGATCATTGCATTCCTGGTTACGCCGCTGCTGATTGAAATCCTGGGCGGGGTCACCAATCTGCTTACGATATGCATTTCCAGCCTCGTCGTTTGCCTGCTGATCCTCTTTTTCCTCATCGGGCAGATCAGGGTGGATATTAAACCAAGGCAGTTCGATAAGGACTCACAAAAAAAAATTTCCTCCAGCATCTTCGGCAATAATTATTCCATGTGGCTGGCTGCCTTTATCGCCATATCCGTGATTACGTATACTTTCGTGGATTATTCCTTCCTCTCGGTTGCCGAAAAACAATATCCCGATGAAAATTCCCTGGCCAAATTCCTTTCCTTTATTTACCTGGCCATCTGGGTTTTTACGCTCATCCTCCAGACCTTTATCAATGAAAAACTGATCGCAACCTACGGGTTCAAGATCACTTTGCTGATCCTCCCGATAATCCTGTCATTTTTTACGATCGTCGGCATATTTACCGGTGTATTTTTCAGCGGTCCTAATGCGGTACAGGTTTCAGCCTGGTTTTTCATGTCGATCGTGGTCACAAAGTTTTTTGCCCAGTCGCTCCGCGAAGCATTCGAGAATCCCACGTTCAAATTGTTCTTCATGCCCCTCAACGTAAAGGTTAGGTTCGACATCCAGGCAAAGATCGAGGGAGTGATTGTGGAAGTGGCAAGAACGATTGCGGGGACGGTCATTTACGTTTTGCCGCTGGTGATCGCCTTTAAACTGATCCATTACACCTATGTTCTGGTCATCTTTATGGCAGGATATTTTTATCTGACCGGCAAATTGTATAACGAATACCGGAACAGCGTAAGACGGAAACTCGAGAAGAAAGATGATGTAGAAGAGGGCGTGGAGGAGGAGGTGATCCTTGAAAAGGAACTCAGGGAAAACCTGCGAATCAGGGAGACAGGCGTGAAAATATTTTCCATCAAACTGATTGATCGACTCGACTCCCTGGTCATAAAGAAATTCATGCCGATATTCCTGAGCGATCCCGACAAACTGCTGAAAAAATTCGCCCTGATGCGCCTCAATGAACAAAGGAATATCATGGGTGTGGTGAACCCGCACAGGATTTACAAAATTGAAACCGGAATGGGAAAAAGCCAGGAAAATAAGGATGATATTGGCGACTGGCTGAACAGCCTGATCGGCTCCGACGGCACGAACAAACAGCTTGAAGACATGTCGAGACTGGTCCATAGCTCCGACCAGGAAGACAGGATCCAGGCCTTGAACCAGATCCAGAACAATCCCATCGAAGAAGCCATGCCCCTGGTGGCTGATTTGATGAATGACCTCGATTATAATGTCAGATCGGTTGCCATTATGGTTGCCGGGAAACTTAAAAAGCCCGATCTCTACCCGTACCTGATCGACCAGTTGAACTCTTCCACCTATGGAGATAAAGCCGTCCTTGCACTGATCGATATCGGGGAAGATATTACCCAATACCTCGAAGTTGCTTTCTTTAAGACCGGGCAGGATTCGGCGACCCAGGTCAGGATCCTGAAAATTCTCGAAAAAATAGCAACGGATAAAACCAGGGAGGCCCTTTGGGGGAAGATTGACTTCCCCGACAAGAAAATTGTCACCCAGGTTCTCAGTAGCCTCGCCGCATGCGGTTTCAAGGCCGCGGGGTACCAGACAGTCCGAATAAAATTTGTGATTGAATCGGATATAAATGCCATCTTATGGAACCTCAGCGCCCTGGATAAAATTCCGGATGATGAGATCGGCAATATGCTTAAAAAAGCGATTGAAGAGGAAAATAATTATCACTTCAATCATATCTACATGCTCCTCTCGATGATATTCGATAATTATTCAATAAATCTTGTCAGGAAAAATCTTGAAAGCAAAACAAGCGAAGGGATATCCTTTGCCCTTGAACTGCTCGACGTTCTGCTCACTGAAGACCTCAAGGACAGGATCATTCCCTTGATGGATGATATATCCAACCAGGAAAAGGTCCGCCGCCTGCAGGTATTTTATCCGCATATAATCGGCGATTATTTCGATATCATAAAGCAGGTAATCAACAAGGAATTCAACCAGATAAACCGGTGGACGAAGGCTTTGGCGATCTATTGGGTGGGGATCCATAAAGACAACCGGTTCGGGCTTGAACTTATAAGCAATCTTTTCAATCCCGATTTCCTGATCAAGGAATCTGCAGCCTGGTCACTATACCAGGTCGATCCGGTGCAGTATAACGAAAATATGCCAAGGATTTCCAAAAGAGAAAGACAGATCCTCGATCACAAGATACTGTCCAGAACCCAGTTATCTGTTTCAGGATTCCCATCCCAGATCCAGATCAACAGGATACTCTTCCTGTCCGGGTTGCCCATATTCCAAAACCTGCCTGTCAACCTTGCTGTAAGTCTGTCGGATTATCTGGAAGAAATGCACCTTGAAGCGGGAGAAAAGATCAATATCAGTTTCGAGAATAACAATTACTTCTATATCGTGTTTAACGGCTACCTGAATTTCGTGAGAAATGAGGTTGTTCGTAATTTCTTCACCCGGGGCGAGATGATCGGGGAATTACTGCTTGAAAAAAAATCGGGTGAAGGATACGACCTGGCGGCCTTGTCCGCATCTATTATATTTAAAATTGAAAAAGATAAGTTTTATGATATTCTGTCGACTGATCACACGACTGGCATTAATTTCCTGAGATCCGTCCAGCACAACTTTATTTATCAGGGGAAGCCCGTTGAACAAACCGCGTGAATCTAATATATATCACCTGAATAATTTTCTGATTAAAAGGTAATTAATGGGTTTTTTTATGATTTTTGTAAAGAATTAATTAAATAATAATAATTTTTA
>DATDPY010000064.1:0-5660 GCA_035292565.1 Cyclobacteriaceae bacterium
TGGTCGCGGTGAAGTCTTTAAGTTTTTCGAAATTATTCCCGTCTGTTCCGATCCGGAACAAGGTCCCGTAGTTAAATTCACCTCCGTGGGCAATTCCATAAAACATGGTGTCAATGAGCATTAAAGAACCTATTGGGTTTCTCCCATTGACTTTATCGAATCGCCATAAGGTTTGAAAATCGCTCCCGTCGAGGTCCAATTTGTAGATTATTCCATCCGCATATCCGCCATTGACCGTCATTCCATAAAGCGAAGAATCCAATCGGACCAACGTGCCTTCAGGATTACTTCCTTCGGATACCCCAAAGTGGTTTAATACTTCGAAATTCGACCCAGCGGTATCGATTCTGAACAATACTCCTGAAGACGACGATCCACCCTGGCCTGTTGTTCCGCATAATGAAGCCCCCACAATCGTCATTCCGGAAAACGGTTGCGCCCCTGAAGTCCCGTCAAAATCGTGGAGGTTCTGGTAGTTGCCGCCATCCGTTTCAATCTTAAAAATCACTCCCTGATCATTTGCACCTCCGCGGACGGTCACTCCGTAAAGCCGGGTGCCGGCTATTGCCAGCGAACCGGCGGGAGACCATCCATTGGTGCCATTAAAATCCAGCAAAGACGCAAACCCGCTGCCATTGATATTCAGCTTAAATACCAGACCCTTGGACTCGCTTCCCCCTTGCTGAGATAATCCGTATATTACTGAGTCCTGAATGATTATTGAACAATAAGGCAGGGCGCCGTTCGTTCCATTGAAGTCAAGGATCTTCTGAAAATCTGAGCCATCAGTTTTGATCCTGAAAATTACTCCCTGGTCTTCAGTTCCCCCGAAAATGGTCATGCCATAGAGTTCAGCCCCAAACAGCCGAAGAGCTCCAACCGGGTTATATCCATTCGATGGGTCTTCAAAATAATAAATGATCTCATATCCCGAACCATCAGTTTTTATTTTATAGATATACCCATTCCCCTTTATTCCGCCATCGTACCTGGTGCCATATATATAGATACTGTCTGTGGCAAGATCATTCTGAAATAGCCTGCCTGTTTCGGTGATAAATTCGTGCACGCTTGAATTGGGAATAACCATTCCCCGGCAAAATCCCGGCGTAACGAATAATAGAAAAGCAAAAATTAATACGGAGAATAAAGATGGATTAACACAACCCGGATTTAAAGGGTATGAATTTATTTTCATTTTGATAAATTATAATGTTAAAAAATATGAAAAATCGAAACTGGTAATCAAAAAATGTTATTCCAACCAATCCTGGAGCGATTGCGTTGCCAATTTACGAAGATTTCCCAATTAGGGTATTTATTGAACGATATTTTTGGAGACTAACTATGAACTATAAACTGGTCATAGCATATGCTACGACTAGTTTTTAATTATTTCCTCACCACAATTTCCTGCCCGGTATATTTAATGATACCCGATACCACCTCCGTTGTCCTTGCATCTGAATTACCTTTCATCCCTGGCTGTTTGCCGCCGACATATATTTTAATATTTCCCGGCTTCAATATCTTTTCCCCGGATTCGGTCATTGCCGCTAATTGATCGGGGTGAAGCGTGAAGCTTACTTCTTTGGATTCTCCGGGCGCCAGATTGATTTTGACGAAGTCCTGCAATGCAATCCTGGGCGCGGGATATGCCGCTCCTTCCACCGAAACATATAACTGCACCGTCTCCATCCCTTCCCTTGTACCGGTATTTCTTACCTTCACCGATACCGGAATATCAGCAGGTTCCTCAATTTCAACCATTAACTCGCCCACCGAGTCTTTATCGGAGGAGGGTATCTTCACACTCACTCCCACACCCGCACCCACACCAAAGCTCAGGCCGGTGTATCCAAAACTCGTGTAACTCAGTCCATGCCCAAACGGATACAGGACGGGGCCCCTGAAATATTTATATGTCCTGTTCTCCATGGAATATTCTCCGAAAGGTGGAAGATCATTCACCGATCTGTAAAATGTGACCGGAAGTTTACCCGAAGGATTGATATCGCCGAAGATCGCTTCCGCAATGGCCTGGCCCCCGAACTCGCCGGGATACCAGGCATCCAATATTGCAGGGACATGCTGGTCGGCCCAATTCACAGCTATCGCGCTTCCCCCAATTAATACAAGTACGGTAGGTTTGTTCAATGCAACAAATTTTTTCATCAGGCTTTCCTGGGATTCCGGCAGTACGAGATCAGTCCTGTCGCCGCCTGCAAATCCCTTGAGCTGAACCGGCATTTGTTCTCCCTCAATTTGAGGAGTTATTCCCATTACCAGGATTACGGCATCCGCTTTCCCGGCTATGTCGAGGGCTTCCTTTTCCAGGTCTCTGCCCGGGGCCTGCCACAGAAGATGGACCTGTGGATCATTCCCGTAATTTATAAACTCGACCTTGATCTTATATTGCTTCCCGGCTTCCAGGTCAATGTGAAAATACCGCTCACCCGGCTCATGACCGTTATCAAATTTGAGATACAGGGAGTCTTCCAGGTAAAGTTTCGAGGCATTGCAGGCATTGAGCCCCAGGGAATATGTGCCGGATTTTTCGGGAGCCAGGAATCCTTCCCACCGGACGGAAAAATCGTCGGCCAATTTCTTTGTCACCGGAGATTCATCGTACCAGAAAAAATCTACCAGCGAATCGATATGTGTGAAGGCCGGTTCTCCACTGAATTCCCTGTTCCCGTAATAGGAAGCGCTCAGCCCATTTCCTTCTCCGGTAAGCGGCACAAGATACCCTGACGGTATGGTTTTCAGCAGTGGCAGTTCTTCGGCCACAGCACAGCCCGGAGCGAAGCTGACCCTTGTTCCTCCTGTGGCCAAAATATTCTTTATTCCCTGCAGCGGCGTGATCAATTGATCGGAGGTTCCATGATAATTCCCAAGCAGGATTTTATAATCGTCTGCCAGCGGGCCGATCACCGCGATATTTTTTAAGTCTTTCTGCAAAGGCAGAAGTCCGTTGTTTTTCAGGAGCACCAGCGATTCGCGGGATGCCTGCAGGGCGACTGATAAATTGACCTCGCTCCGGACGGTGCTGTACGGCAGTTTCGACCAGGTTACACTGTCGGGGCTGTCGAACATGCCCAGCCTTAACCTCGCCAGGAATAAACGCCGCACAGCCTGATCCACTACTTCTTCCCCGATCAGGCCTTTCTCAACTGCCTCCTTCAGGTAAGGAGAAGTTACTCCGCAGTTCAGGTCCGTCCCCATCGAATAGGAAAGCGCGGCGGCCGCTGCCGGGCCTGAACTTAAATGGTGGCCATCTTTACTGTAAAAATCGGCGAGGGCCCAGCAATCGGAAACAACGTATCCCTGGAAATTCCATTCGTCCCGTAAAATTCTTTTCAATAATAGATTACTTCCGCAACAAGCTTCTTCCCTGACCCTGTTATATGCACACATCACCGAAGCAACTCCTCCTTCTTTCACCGTCATCTCAAATGCAGGAAGGTAGGTTTCCCTCAGGCCGCCTTCGTCCACTTCCACATTCATGCTGTGCCGTTCCGATTCAGGTCCCGAATGAACTGCGAAATGTTTCGAGGTGGCCACGAGTTTGAGATACTTCGGATCAGTCCCCTGCAATCCTTCAATAAAGGGAACGGCCAACAATCCGGTGAGGCGGGGATCCTCTCCGTAGGTTTCCTGACCCCTTCCCCACCGGGGATCACGGAAGATATTGATGTTCGGCGTCCAGAAAGTAAGTCCGTAGTAGATGCTTCTTTTATTGTTTCGCAGGAATTCTTCATGCTTGGCCCGTGCTTCGTCGGATATGACAGTGCCGATCCGGTTCATCAGCTCCTTGTTCCACGTGGCGCCCATCCCGATAGCTTGCGGGAATACGGTGGCCAGCCCGGCCCTGCCAACCCCGTGAAGGCATTCATTCCACCAGTTATATTCCGGAATGCCGAGACGCCCGATAGCTGCTGCATCGTAATTGAGCTGCGAGATCTTTTCTTCCAGGGTCATCCGCGATATCAGGTCCGCGATGCGCTGTTCGTTTGAAAGGGACTGGTCATAAAATGGGATATCACGTTCACTGCCCTGCCTGCAGGATATGGTGATGAAAATTATTGATATGATGAGGAGGGATCTGTTCATTTTCAAAAAGTCTAAATTGATTGCAAATGGCAGGCTGAATTTAGTAAATTATTAACGCTTGCGGAAATGAGATACACATTATAAAAGCTTGATTACCCCAGACTATAGACAGCCTAACCAATGCAGCATAATTATTCCTTTCAAAGTCTCCCGCTCGCCTGCATGTCATCATACGGGCATGAGGGGGGCAGGCAAGCCAGGGAACTCTGATGATAATGATGAGTTTCGATAATGATGAACTGCTCCTGATGGCGTATCCAAGAATTTTGGAAAAGTTTATATCCTGGTCATCAGAGTCCCCGGCGCGCTCACACCCAGCCCGGCGGGAGACTCTGATGGAGAAAAAATTTTTTTGTTACAACATAGTTAAATGAGGCTTTCGAATTGATCAAATCACCGCACTTATGGAGCTCTTTGACTCTTCGCAATGAAATTTTCTATTGAGGAAAAATTTCTTTGTTAAAACATAATGTTAATACGGAGTAGGATTTCTGCGGGCTGGGTGTCCACGAGCGGTGTGGCCACATTGTGGGAAGTGGGTAAGCAGGCCCTTGTAGCGTGGGATTCCAATAATAAAATGACCCATGCTTTTATTATGGAATCAATTCATCCAAAGATCTATGCGCGTTTCGCGGGGAAATGTGGCTTCGCTCGTGGCGCATTTTCTTTTGTTACTTTTCTTTGGGCGAGCAAAGAAAAGTAATAAAATCCAGATTTCTGAAATCAAATACCGGTTGACCTGGAAAAGATAACCCAAAGCGTGAAGGCTATCACGGAAAGGATAAAGCCGTACATGAAGACGGTGTAGGAAATCCTGAGCAACTGGTACTTTCTGCCAAGGACCCTCCCCAGGTAATAGATATCCCTGATCAGGCTGCTGTATAAATAATCGCGGTCGTTGATGATCCTTTTCATTCCCCATTCATAATTTTCGAGGGGCATCCTGTGGAAATTCCCGAAAAACAGGAGGTTGGTTTTCCGCTCCTCGATGTCCTGTCTTGTAAACGTTCCCCGGGTAAGGTTAGGCCTTGTGGCGAGGATGGCGAAAATCATGGTGATCAGGCAGGTAAGCGCAAGGACCATGGATGGATAGAGGAGGTCAGGGGATTCATCGAACCTTCCGAATAAAACCGAAAACAGGACGGAGATCAGGATGGAGCTGATGGAGATCATGATATTCGCCTTGTTATCGGCCATCGAACTCAGGTCGATATGGTTCTTTGATGTGATCCGGAAAAGTGTTTCCACTCCGCGGTCCGGGGTACCCGTGAGGATGATATCATTACCCTTATCCGGGTCCGAATCCTCCTCCGGGCTGTTGGATTTTAATTCGGAGATCAGTGATTTTAATTTATTGATATTCCTGTCCTTCACGGGGAGAAGATTTTGTCGGGCATAGGCCGTGAAAAAATTTTGTTTCTTCAGGAATTTCAGGCTCTTCTTAAGCCACTTCGAATTATTCACTTCATGGTTCCGTCGTGCGGAAATCTCCTTGCGCAGTAATTCGGATTTGATGAAGAACTGGTCGGAGGAGATGTGGTTCAGGT
>DATDPY010000065.1:0-5014 GCA_035292565.1 Cyclobacteriaceae bacterium
GATCATCCTGAGATACATCAGGCAATGGACCTGTGTCTTTCATGTAAAGGCTGCAAGTCGGAATGCCCTTCAAATGTAGATATGACAAAACTGAAAGCAGAATTCCTCCAGCATTATTATGATGACCACGGCATTCCGTTCAGGTCGAACCTGGTCGGAAATATAAGTTCCATCACCCGGATTTTTTCGGTTGTTCCCTGGTTATACAATTCATTTATGCGCTTCAAGCCAACCGGCAACCTAATGAAAAGCATCCTGGGATTTTCCACAGAAAGATCACTGCCTTCAATACATCCTTACAGCCTGCAATCATGGTACAGAAAAAATTATAGGAACATCAGACCTGCCGGTCCGGTTAAAACCATCTTTCTGTTCTGCGACGAATTCACCAATTATCATGATGTATCGGCAGGTCTGGCTGTCATACGTCTTCTGGCCGGGTTAAAATATGATGTGGTTATCCCCGAACATGCCGAGAGCGGCAGGGCATATCTTTCGAAAGGCATGCTTAAAAAGGTGCGTGGAATTGCTGAGCGTAATGTACGCCTATTGTCAGGGCGAATATCTGAACAATCACCTATGATAGGGATCGAGCCTTCGGCCATTCTTACATTCAGGGATGAATACCCAAGCCTGGTTGAAGGAGGGCTTAAAAAATCCGCAGAAAAATTATCAGAAAATGTTTTCACATTTGAAGAATTTATAACAAAGGAATTCGAAGCCGGAAATATCAGGAAAGAAAGCTTCACCGACAGAAAACAAAAGATTAAAATGCATGTGCACTGTCATCAGAAAGCACTTTCCTCCATCGATTTTACAGCCAAAGCGCTTTCAATCCCGGCAAACTATACGGTTCAAAATATTCCGTCGGGATGTTGTGGTATGGCCGGTTCGTTCGGTTTCGAAAAGGAACACCATGATATATCGATGAAAATAGGAAACCTGGTCCTGTTTCCCGCAGTAAGGAATTCGGAGCCCGATACACTGATTGCAGCGGCCGGTACAAGCTGCAGACATCAAATCTTAGACGGGACGTCGAGAGCGGCCCAGCACCCTGCTGAAATACTCTGGAATGCTTTTATCAAACCTGGCTGACCGTGGTGGATTACAAATACCCCTGGGGAGATAATTTCCGTTATAATTCTTATGCCAATAGATTGCGGGACAGGTTTGGCGAACGGATTCAGAAGGTATCCGTAAAAGGGGCATTTACCTGCCCCAACAGGGATGGGACTGTCGGTTATGGGGGATGTTCGTTTTGCCTGGGCGAAAGTTTCGTACCATCCTATTGCAAAAGGAAGATCGGTCTACAGGATCAGATCGACGCAGGAATTGCTTTCCAGAAATTTCGTTACCGACACGTATCAAAATATATTGGATACCTGCAAGCGTACAGCAACACCTACGCGGGTGTGAAAGAATTAAGACAGGTTTACAACGAGATCCTTGACCACCCGGCAATATATGGATTATGCATTTCCACCAGGCCGGATTGCATCAATGAAGAGGTATTGGATCTGCTGGAAGAATTATCCGGAGCCTACCCGATTTTTGTCGAGCTGGGTATTGAAAGTTGTTACGATAAGACCCTGGCATTGATGAACCGGGGCCATGATTTCAGCCAATCAGTTAAGGCCGTCGTTGAGGTTTCGAAACGCAGAATACCGGTTACAGCTCACCTGATTTTTGGATTGCCCGGAGAAACAAAAGATGATATGCTCCGGGAAGTTCCCATCATATCCGGGTTACCGCTTACATCGGTAAAATTCCACCAGCTCCAGATATTTCCGGATGCCCCGGTTTATGCCTTATACAAAGAAGATCCTGGATTATTCTTAACATTTACTCTTGAATCTTATTGTGAATTTATAGCTGATATTCTCGAAAGGCTCAACCCATCGATTGCCGTTGAAAGATTTGCGGCCGAAGCCCCGTTACTTTATCAGGTAGCTAACGGATGGGACCAGGTAAGGGCGGAACAAGTGGGTAAAAAAATAGAAAGCGTTATGGAATTCAGGAGTTCTTGCCAGGGAATCAGGTTAAAAAATCATTAAAAATCCTGTATCAAACAATTATAATCAAAAAATCAAGTTCCCCAAATTCCTAACGCTTTCACTTAAACAAACACCACACACAAATAACTTTTCAAACTATATAAAAACCCATTTTCAGTAAAAAATCTCCAACCGTTGTCAAAGACTGAATTAATTCTTAACAAATGTATTGATCATATAAAATTCATTATGTGATCCGAGTCATTGTTTTAAATGATATAAATCATATTCTGTACATTTTGCAATTCCAGGACGAATATGATGAGTAATTATTACCGTGATCGTTCGTTTTTTAACGAACTATTAAAAAAATCATAGATTTTTATTGTACTTATATCCAAGAATTCGCTTTGAATAAAACTATTTCTGATTTAAAATGCCTTTTTCAAGTGATTTTAAGCATTTCACTTAATATTGAACAATATTTGTATATACCGGCAAATGGTCACTGAACCCACCCAGGTAACGAGGCCCGCGGTAAGTCGGGAACAGCCGTAATCCATCCCGGTCGATCAGCCACGATGGCCTGAAAATAAAGGCTTTCCCTTCATCGATTTTCAACCCGGAACTCCCCGTGTAAAGCGATCCTGAAACAAGGATCTGGTCAAGGTTATCCCATTCCAGGAAATTGTGCTGGTGAATATACGATCCTTCATTTTTTGCGGCGAGTTCCCACATCAGGTTTGCCAGGGAATGACCATCTTTGAGCCCTGACGGTTTTCCCGCATTCAATACTTCTCTCAGGCTTTTATCATCAGGATTATCGTTGAAGTCCCCCATGATGAGGATATTGGCCAGGGAGTCTTCCTTCATGATTACCTGTACTTTAGCCTTAAGGATCTGTGCCGTTAATATCCTGTTCTTTTCGGATCCAACCTGCCCCCCTCTCCTTGATGGCCAGTGCACGACAAATAGATGGAACGTATTCCTTCCGAAGAAAAGTCCTCTTACATAAAGCATTTCTCTGGTAAATAAGCGATACATCGATGTATCAACAGACAGGAGCTCATATGCCTCGGGCGTGAATATCTCGGGATCATATAAAATACCTACATCAATGCCCCGCCGGTCAGGTGAATCTTTGTGGATAATTCCATAATTCGCCTGTGACAGGATGGTTTGAGATGCAAGGTCGCTCAGCACCCGTCCGTTTTCAATTTCTGCCAGTCCAATAACCGCCGGCGGCGTTTTAACTCCAATCATGGCAAGGCACCTGCCGATATCATTCAGTTTTTTTCTGTAACGCGCGAAGGTCCAGTGATGGTCTCCCCCCGGTGTGAAACTGTCATCATCTCTGTCAGGATCATCGGATGGGTGAAAGAGATTTTCTGCATTATAGAAAACTACCCTGGCGGTCACAAAGGGTCCTTCGGGGTTCACGGTCACAGTTTGTGAAAAAACATGACGTCCTGCGTGTATCAGGAAACAGGAATATAAAATAAACATTCCGGGGAAGGGTTTATATAAACAGAGTATCATAGCTGACTGGATTTGAACACGACAATCTAATAATTATTTGTGATTTTTACCTTATCTTTAAACTGCTTCAATAAAAGGTATGCTTGCCAGACGGGCAGGAAAATTTTTTTAACATCAACATTATGTCTATGAAATACATGGAAAATCTAAGTCGAAGGGAGTTTATCGTTAAATCAGGAATCGCAGCTGCCGGCATGGTCATTGCAGGAAATGAATCTGTCTCTAAACCGAGGGTAAAAAATAAATTGCCTCACTGGAAGGGTTTCAACCTTCTTGATTTCTTTTCTCCCAACCCGGCAACCCAAAGGATAAAGTCGCAGGATGAACATTTCAAATGGATGTCGGATTGGGGATTTGATTTTGTCCGTATACCGATGGCGTATCCATCCTATCTGAAATTCGACAGGAGCAGGGACATAACACCGGAAGAAATATACAATATCGATGAAGAAGCCATCGATAAGATCGATTCCGTTGTCCTATTGGCTCATAAGTATAATATGCACGTCAGTCTTAACCTGCACCGCGCTCCGGGCTATTGCATTAATGCAGGCTTCCATGAACCCTATAATCTCTGGAAAGACGATGAAGCCCTGAAGGCCTTTTGTTACCATTGGAATATGTGGGCTAAAAGGTATAAAAATGTATCCTCAGAAAAGATAAGCTTCGACCTTGTGAACGAGCCGAACATGCGGGAGGATATGAATGACCAGCATTCCAAGGGCGGCCCTGTTCCGGGAGAAGTTTACCGGAAAGTTGCGAAAGCCGCTGCCGAAGAAATTCGGAGTGAAAATCCCGGGCACCTTGTTATAGCTGATGGCAATCGAACGGGCACGGCAGTAATTCCGGAAATTGTTGACCTGAACATTGCCCAGAGCTGCAGGGGCTATAACCCGGGAATTATTTCCCATTACAAAGCCCCCTGGGCTAACAGGGATCCGGATAGTCTGCCCGTACCTACCTGGCCGATGGTTTATAACGGCCAGACCCTCGATCGCGAGATGCTGGAAAAATTCTATCAGCCCTGGTATGATATTCTCGAACAGGGAGTAGGGGTACATTGCGGAGAATGCGGGTGCTGGAATAAAACACCGCATCAGGTTTTCCTGGCATGGTTCGGCGATGTGCTTTCCATCCTGAGTAAAAAGAAAATCGGTTTCGCCCTCTGGGAATTTATCGGGACCTTCGGTATCTTGGATTCAGGTCGGGCAGATGTTGAGTATGAAGACTGGCATGGACACAAGCTCGACAGGAAACTTCTTAACCTGATTTTGAAACAATAATTATGAAGTATTATTTATTGATCTTTTTGCTGGCGCCGGCAATAACGGTTAAAAGTCAGGGCACCGGTCCGACATTGAGATCAGCTCTGCTTAAGCAATTGAAAAGCACGCATAATGTAAAGGATTGGTTTGTACCGGTGAACGTGGCACTGGAAGGACTTACAGCCGAAAAAGCCATTTGGAAGGATGGCAGCGGAA
>DATDPY010000066.1:0-6079 GCA_035292565.1 Cyclobacteriaceae bacterium
AGTGGATGGAGCCAAGGTCAACACATCGCCCCAATTGCAGGAAATTATTGCACGGCATAAGCCAGGCGACAGGGTTACGTTGAAGATCAGGAGACATGGCGCCGATAAAATGATCCCGATTGAACTTAAGAACAGGGAAGGAAAAACCGATATGCATGTGAGGGAGCGTAACGAGGTATTTAATACGCTCGGAGCAGAATTCGAAGTGATTGATCCCAAAACTGCCGATAAACTTGATATCGACGGAGGAGTGAAAGTAAGCAAGCTTTATCCCGGGAAACTCAGACAGCAAACCGACATGCGGCCCGGGTTTATAATTACTGCAATCGACGGGAAGCCGGTGAAGAAAGTGGAAGATGTTGAGAATGCTCTCGCCAAAAAGGAAGGAGGCGTTTTGATCGAAGGGGTTTATGAGGATACGCCCGGTAAAATGTATTATGGTTTCGGCATGTAACCGGCTGTTAACGAACTGGAGGAGGGTCAATTGCCCTCCTTTTTTTATGTTTTGCAATTGCATTCCCGGCGATCATTCCGGCAATAGAGGCTGCCAGCCCCACGATTAGGGAAGGGTACCCAATGTGGATCATGTGTTCTGTTATCAGCCAGGCTGTAAATCCAGAAACCATGGAGCAAAGGGCCCCAAGTTTATAATGATTTTTTCCGAATATCGCATTAAGCATCGGGACCAGCATCGACACTAATCCGATTACGGAAGATTCACCTACCAGCCTGTAAATATTGCTTCTTCCCAGGCCCATGATAATTCCAAAGATGGTCATGATGATTACGCAACTTCTCAGGATCAGCAGGAAATATTTTGAATTGTCGGGGATTTTAAAGAACGGCTTGATGATATTTTCTGCAAGAAGGGAGGAAGGGGCCAGGATCGCGCCGCTGCAAGTGCTGAAAATTGCCGACAGCAAAGCGCCCAGCAACATCACCTGGACCGGGACGCTTGAATGTTGCATGATGATCGAGGGGATCGCTGTTTGGGTATCGGTAAAGTCGATGCCAGGATGCATAACCCCGATAGCAAGCACGATAAATAATGGCAGTATGGCAAAAGCAAGGTATATGCCGGATCCAAGAAATCCTGCAATTACCGCTGACCTTTCCGACCGGGCGGAGTTGAATCTCTGGAACAGGTCCTGGCTTGGGATCGAGCCCAGGCCAATAACCATCCAGGCGGCTGTGTATTCCATGATGCTGTGAAGATCTCCGGGAGGAAGAAACCTGAAATGCCCTCGCGGAGTTTCCCGGATGATCGTTAATATTTCAGTCCCGTTACCGCTTAACGCCAGTGCAACCCAGATCATTCCGGCCATGATGACAAGGCTTTGAATGAAATCCGTTACCGATACAGCCCACATTCCACCGGTCAGGGTATATATGCATACAAAGCACGCACTGCCAATGATCCCAGCCGTGAAACTTGCCCCGAAAATAACGCCGGCAAGCAGGGCAAGGGCAACGAGTTGGGCGGCGATATAACCAACAAAGGAAATCACCATGAAAAATGAAGAAATGAACTCAATTTTTTGTCCGTACTTTTCCCTGAAAAGATCTCCAAGAGTCAGGAAGTTTTTCCTGTATAAGGGTCTGGCAATAAATATTGCGTAAAGCAGAAGACAAAGAACGCCGCCAAACGGATCTTCAATGACACCAAGCAGTCCTTTTTTGCTGAACTCGGAAGAAGCGCCGAATATGGTTTCTGAACCATACCACAAGGCAAACAAGGCAAACGAATTGAAAACCAACGGCAATTTCCGGCCGGCCAGGATAAAATCCGATGCATTTTTTACCCGCATCGAAATCCAGATCCCGATGATCAGCGTTATGCCCAGGTAAATTAAAATAAATATGCCCAGCAACTTTGTTGATTCTAACCCGGGATGAAAATAATTAAATTCATGATAACTCCCTTATTAACCCAGCCGGCGTATTTTAACGGCGCCGGAAATCATTTCATCATGAACCTGAGATATGTGCCCAGGGGAAGATAATTGCCGGAAGTGGAGGTAATGACCATATCTCCGAATTCCGGCGTACAATTCCTGAAATAATTATTGACAAGGTTTAACATTACATAAGGCGATAATCCCATGGAATACCAGTTAAGGATAAAAAATCCGCGCCCCGGATCCAGGATCTTTGAGGCGCCAGAGATAAGTTCGTTAATGCCGTTCTCGAATATCCATTTTTCACCGGCTGGGCCACGACCATAGGAGGGAGGGTCCATGATTATTCCCTGGTATTTATTTCCCCTTTTAACTTCCCGTTTCATGAAAAGTGCAGCATCTTCAACCACCAGGTGGAGTAGCTTGGGAAGGTTGGAACTCTCCCTGTTTTTTTCGGTCCAGTTGATGATGGGTTTTACGGAATCGAGGTGAAACACCTCGGCACCTGCGGCCAAAGCCACCAGCGAAGATGCCCCGGTATAGGCAAAAAGGTTCAAGATCCTGGGTTTTGGAATTGCTGTGCTGAGATCAGCAATGCAGGCTGTTATATATTCCCAGTTGGAGACCTGTTCCGGGAAAATCCCGATATGTCCTGAGGAGGTAAGTTTCAGGATCATCCGGATCTGTTGTTTGCCGGTCGGAATGGTTATTTGCCATTCGTCGGGAATGGGATTGTTTTTTTCCCATTTGCCCGAAATATCCGAAACCGGCTGTAATTTTATTTTCGTGCGGATAAAAAATGCATCCGTATTCGAATCCCAGAAATCTGCAGGGCGGCTTTTATTCCATAGTGCCTGGGGTTCCGGTCTCCGCAAACGGTATTTCCCGAATCGTTCGAGTTTCTCCCTTCCCCCGGAATCGATCAATTCGTAATCATCCCAGCTTCCTGAAAAAAGTGGATTCATAAAAATGGTCGCCTCAAAGCAATATAAATCCCGGTAAATATATGAAGTAGATGACAGCAAACCGAACCAAATGGAATTTTATCGATGGTCGACCAGTTTCCGCAATTCCCCAATTCCTGAAATATGACTAATTATTTTTTTAACTCATTTGTAAAATTTTCATAGTCTCCCTATTGCCACGAACCTGCCCGCCGTACTTAGGTACTAAGGCAGGTGGGTGCAAGAATATTGATAAATTGTTACCCGATCGGATTCTAACCTTCGAAATTATCTTTTGTATAAATTTGTTTTTACAACCATCGAATAGCAGAAATAATTTATAAATAAGCGAATCGTATTGTAATGACGAACATATCCCGCCTTGCGGGATCACGAATTAATATTCGTGTCATTAAAATTATTTTTCATAATAATTTTAATGTATTCGTGGTTGAGATTATTTATTATTTTTCGTGCATTCGTGGCAATATTGAGTATTATCAATCTTCTGAATGAACAATCATCCCTGCTGTTCAAAACGCTTTCTTAACTAGAAGGTTCCTTTAAATTTCGTTTCCATTAAACGATTTTCCTTTCGGATATAAATTAATCTCCGTTGTTTGTATCGACTGATTATTCCGTTTTTACCTTTTCCTATTATTTACTAATTTGGACGGATGTGACTCAGGTTTGAAATTTAAATCAACCGACATTATTATAACGCAGTATTTCAGATTCATTATGAAAAACCGCATTCAATTTCTGCTTTCTCTTATCTTCTTATATATACATTCTGCTTGCACAAGAGATGTAGGTACTGAGCTGGTCCAGGTACATATTCCGTTCCTTTGGGAGAATGCGACGATATACTTTTTACTCACCGACAGGTTCAGCAACGGGGATACATCGAATGATTTTTCCTATGGCAGGAAACGCGACGGGGCCAGACTCAGGGATTTCATGGGAGGGGACCTGAAAGGCATCACCTTAAAGATCAGGGAAGGATATTTCGACAGGCTTGGAGTCAATGCGATCTGGATGACCCCTGTGTTCGAGCAGGTTCACGGCGCCTTCGATGAGGGATATGGCAAGAATTATGCTTTCCATGGTTATTGGATAAAAGACTGGACAAGCCTTGATGCAAATTTTGGCACTTATACCGACCTGGAGGCATTGGTGAAGCTTGCCCACGAGCATAAAATCAGGGTTATTCTCGATGTCATCATTAATCATACGGGCCCTGTCACCGAACAGGATGAAGGTTGGCCGTCGGAATGGGTAAGAACCACGCCCATGTGCACCTACCAGGATTATCAATCCAATGTCGCCTGCACCATTGCGCTCAACCCGGATATCCGTACCGAGAGCGACAAGCCCGTTGAGCTCCCCGCCTTCCTTACCGATAAATGGAAAAAAGAAGGGCGGTATGAAAAGGAAATGACGGAGTTGGATGAATTCTTTACAAGGACGGGATATCCCAGGGCCCCCCGGTATTACATTATAAAATGGCTTTCGGATTATGTGAGAAAACTGGGGGTTGACGGATTCAGGGTCGACACGGCCAAGCATACCGAAGCGTCAGTGTGGGATGAATTATCCAGCGAGGCCGCGATTGCATTTTCTGAGTGGAAGAAAGACCATCCTGCGGAGGTTTTTGACGATCGTGAATTTTTCATTGTGGGGGAGGCATATGGTTATCATATTAATGATGGGAGAAAATTTAATTACGGGGACACAACCATCAATTTCTTTAATCACGGATTTACAAGCCTGATAAACTTCCAGTTTAAATCCGATGCGAATAATCCATACCAAAATCTGTTTCAAAATTATTCAGACATTTTGAACGGGCCATTATCGGAGAAATCGGTCCTCAATTATATTTCTTCGCATGACGATGCCGAACCTTTTGATAAAAACAGGGAGCGACTGCTTGAATCAGCGATGAAACTCCTGCTTTCTCCGGGTGCAGCACAAATTTATTATGGCGATGAACTGGCAAGGCCGCTCATCATCGACGGGACCACCGGGGATGCTACCCTAAGATCGATGATGAACTGGGGCGACCTGGAGCGTGATGTTCCAAAGGGAAGGTTTACCACAAGGAAGATCCTGGACCACTGGTGCAGACTTGGAAAATTCCGCCATGACCATCCAGCCGTGGGCGCCGGAGTCCACGAAAAGTTGGGAGATGATCCATATATTTTTAAACGGACATTAAACAAACAGGGTATCATTGATCAGGTCGTTGTGGTAATGGGCAGCCATACTGGCCGGGTGAGCGTGGAAGGGATTTTTCCTGAACGCTCAGAAGTCATGGACTATTATTCCGGGGAGCTATCCAGGGTGAGAAAAGGAGAGGTACGATTCAACACCAGCGACCAGATGCTGCTGCTCGGACTGCCTGCGCGATAATGGTTGTATTTTGTAATTCGACTAAATCAGGTTAATTTCGAACATTTCAGCATGTATTTACCGTATTGAAATGGATACTTATTGAGTAACGGAAGAACTGATATGAAGGGACAAGTAACCCGTGAGACGGTAATGAAGAGGGTTTTAATAACGATCCTGTTCATCATTCTTCTTGCAGCGCCTGCATTTCTGAAAAAAAACTCCCAGCCGGCATCCGGATCACCCTTGCCGGAAAGAGAAAAAGCAGCATTGCTTGAAACTTATGGATTTTATTTTGAGGATGTTACGGATGACGCCGGGATCGACTTTATTCATCAATCCCCCGTATTGGACCCACAACTCAAGCCCATCCTTCCACAGATCGCATCGATGGGTGCTGCCGCTGCAGTCAGTGATTTCGATAAGGATGGATGGTATGATATTTATGTGACCAACAGCCGTGAAGACTCCCGAAATGCGCTTTACCATAACCAGAAAGACGGTACTTTCATTGATATAGCCGGCACGTTGAACATTGCCGATGTTAACAAAGCCGGCACGGGAGTATCGATGGGCGCCGTGTGGGGTGATTATGATAACGACGGTTATGAGGATCTGTTTATTTATAAATGGGGCATGTCCGAATTATACCGGAACATTGAAGGAAAAGATTTTCAGTTGATTTCGGGAGACACAGGCCTGCCTGCCTGGGCAAATGCCAATACGGCTGTATGGTTCGACTACAATGCCGATGGACTCCTGGACCTGTTTATCGGATGTTATTACAGGGAAGATATTGATCTGTGGAATCTGAAATCAACCGTGATCATGCCGGAGAGTTTC
>DATDPY010000067.1:0-6822 GCA_035292565.1 Cyclobacteriaceae bacterium
ACAAGTTCGTGAAAACTCAAGTCCCAGTTTTTCTCACCCTCAAAATATCCGTCCAGGGTGACTACATTCCACATGATTAGTTTTCTCATAATAAATTCTTTAATGATTAAACTTTTATAAATAATTCGTTTTCTGCAGCGAAGAGTAAGAAAACACAATATTATCCTCCTCTGATATAATAGAAAAAAGCAAATTTATCCACTTTTGAATGATTATATTACCTTTCGAATAAATTTTCCCTTAGGTGGGTAACTGATTAGGGTTAAGGATTAACAGTCAACAATATCGATCATTCAAAATGAAGCTCCATAATAGCGGATCGGGATTCCATGAAATAAGGTTTCATGTTGGATCTCGTTCCTCGACCACACGAAACATTATTTATTGTGTGCTGGTTTTTATCCTTTCGATTAAATATGTATCATATCCATCCTCATCTTTTTTTGATTCAGGATTGATAAAATATTTGTTCTCTAAATTCTCAATACCATTTGCTCCACTATCACGTAAGCTTTCGAACCAATTCAAGTTATCTACAACAACTTCGTCTAACTTGGCATCCTCCATATTTATATCTTTGTAATAACAGGATATAAAACTAGCCCTTCTTAAATCAGTCTGTTTAAAATTAGTATTCACCAAATCAGTAGCTGTAAAAAAAGTTCCCTTGCAAATGGCATTCGATAAATCTGTATTCTCCAAATTCGCAGAAGTAAAATAGACTTTATTTAATTTCGAGCCGTTTAGCTGAACATTTTTCAAATTGCTTCTTATGAATGAAGCTTTTTTAAGATTAGCTAAAACTATAATCGAATCAGTCAAATCATAATCAGATAAGTTTGCATTTTTAAGATATGAATTTGAAAGAAAAAAACGTCGTTGCCCCAAATCATATAATCTTTTCACTTTGGCTAATATTTTAATCTTAGCTTCTTCACTTTTCCATCCAATTAAATCCTCAATCTCTTCATAATATCTTGAACGACTTTCTTTCCGATTTCTTAAGAAATCAAAGATTGTAATCAGAATACCAAATACAAATAAATCGAATACCAATCCATGAGCTTCCACTAAAATATCATGTTTGTTAAAATTTGAATCAGTCTTGTCAAGAAAGATAATAACAACCAGACTGATTAAGGAAAGTAATATGAAAAAGATTATCACATTGTATTTTGGTAGCTCATATTTTATCCAAAGTTTCAGTCTCATTTTACTCTTAATTTAAATTTATTGTAGAGAACCCAAACTTGCACACAACGTCAGTTTGTGAAAATACTCATCAAATGTAGAAAACTTTTTTAATAAAATATTGATAGCCTTCTCGCCCTCGTCTCCTGACGAGGGCGTCTCCAGTTTGGCTATTTTCTTGCGTAAAATAACGTTGAGAAAGTAGGATTCGCCAAATTATTATACTTCTTGATCGATGATTGCAGGTTCACGAAGTGGGAGAAATTAATATGAACATTCCTAGCCCATAACTGAGTTCGTAATTTATTGATCATATCACCTGTAGTTGGTCGTTGATTTGATTTTAAGGAATACCATTTTGCTCTTGGTAGTTCAGATTTGCTTTGTCGGGAATTTGTTTTGTGGTCAGCCAAAAGCAGGAAGGCATATACGGCAACGATAAATGCAGGCAGTTTTTCAACAGGTATTTGTTTTCTGACCTGGGCCTGGCCACAACCGAATAAATTCTTCTCATCACGAATGTTAACTTCGATTTCCCACCTCCATAGATAAGCCTGAAGGAGTTCATCAATTTTCAAATCCGGATCAGTGCAGATCAGATAAGCCGGCCGACGATATAACATTCTGGATTTTCTTGTTAACCGGTATCCTAGTGGGCGAATAACTACAAGTTGCAGGCTTTTCGTCCCAGCCTTTCTCCATCGAATATTGGGAACAACCTTCACACTAAATTCATGTGTTTTCCCGGCAGCCCATGCCTCCACCTTTTGCCATTTATAGTCATCGGATTGGCGGATTTGTTCTGGAGTAGGGATTTGTATTCCATACACCCGATTTCTTCCAGCGCCTGTTTTGTTCAGATTGGGTAATTCATGCAGACAACAATCTTTTCGAACCCGCCCGATCAAAGTAGTGTTATGGGGCAGGTGTTTGATAACCGTTTCATTCGTATAGCTGCCATCTACACTCAGAACCAAACAACGGCCTACAGCCCCATCTCTGTCAAGGTTTTCCCTTAATACGCCTATTCGGTCACTTCCTACCCCGCTTAATTTCGCTTTCTTCTTTTTTTCTTTATAGAATGTCCAACGGATCGGAGCGTCTGTTTTTTTAGGCTTTTTTACCGGTGGGCAATGATGGAAGTCTACAGGAATGGCTCTTGATTGAGATGCCCCGGGGTGATCCGGCAATGAAATGGAAAGCTGAATAAACCGCTGACCCCATATAAAATTCGTATGGAAAGGAGGTCCTAGCGGATCTCTCATCCACGATGTACCGGCAATATTTTTCCCTCTTTTCCTGGTATTGGTATCATCCATATGAGCATAAATGGGCATGTAGGTGGATAATTGTCTATGGATCAACTCTTGCCTGATTACTGAAAACAGCTGGCTGACATCCATCCTTTCTCCATCAAATAACCGGTATGCTGCCGACCAGTCCTTAAATTGTTGCCCACTAGCGGTGAGCATACCCGTGAGGGTATGTCTGCCCATACAGTTGAGTAATCCATAGGCCAGATCCAACGCTCGTTTGGCAGTTCTGGCCTGCTTAAATGCTGAGGAACTTTGAGAAAAAAATATTTCCAGTTCTTCCATCAGATTTTTTTGGGCAGTTTTTTTTTCAAGGAGGCAACCGATTCATCAGATCTTTTTAATACTAACCGCTGATGATCGTCTATTATCCATTCTACCACTTCGCCTTGATTAAACTCGATGGCCTGAGCCACAGCAGAAGGGAAATTAACATACCACTGCTCGCTTTTAGCCCTTTTGATTCGCTGAATTTTAGTTGGATAGCCCATAATGATTTAATCTAGTTATATAACTAGATATAAAAATCATAAAAAATAAAGCAAAAACAAAATTTTACCAGCTATTTTTTGCTCGACTAGTTAATGGCCAAAGTCAAGTTGGAGGTTTTAAAAACCTCCAAGGTTGGTTAAAGCTATTTATTGAAAATAAACGTATGGGTATATTTCAACAATACCGACATCCTGTCGTTGAAAGGCAAATATGGAATTTCGCGCGTCAGGTCGCTGTTATATGACTGGTTGAATACCAGGTAAAGATCATTCCCTTCTCTCGGATTATACCGTAACCTTACATTATTAATCCCAAATCTTTCATCGCTCGAATACTGGAAGAATGCCAGCAATGACAATCTGGTGGTGAAGGTGAATTCGGTTTTTAACCGGGCAAGGTGGGATTGATAATGAAGGTTTCTTTTCGGTACATCAATAATATTATAAGTATAATCAAGACCAAACTGCAGGCTCGATGAAGGCCTTGCTGTAAACCTGAGAGGTCCAATTGTGGCCATAGCCCCGTCATAGTAGGTGCCCAGCGACCATTGAGCCATCAGGGAGAGAAATTTATTGGCCGGCGTTGATAAGAAGCCTTCATTCACCGAGAAAAAATATTTATCCGGGGGAAAATACATATTGTCGGAGATTTCAAAAGTATCGACAGTCGCTTCGTAACGGTTCATCAGCATAAATAATCCAAAATATCCGTCCTTGGTTGTGAAAGACCAACCCGGGGTGAAGAAGGCAAGGTCAGTCTGAAATCCATCATTCCTTTTCTGGATCCAGGTCCAGCAATTCAACATGGATTTCAATATATTGGCTGATTCGCCGTTGTTAACCCAGCCATATCGGAATTCAGCAAAACCGCTCGTATAATCCTCAAACCATTCGAAACCCATTTCAGGGTTATGATATTTCCCTTTCCTGCTTAAATTGAATTCATACCCAAAACCGACATCGGATCGCTTAAGCCAGGAAATGTAAAATTTATCCCTGTTAAAATCACCTCCGCCGGTTCCGGTTCCATTCTCGAAGGTCCTGGCGTAATTTATGTTCAGATAATCATTTCCATTGATATTGATATTGCCGTCGAACCCGGCGTTAATATTATACTGACCGTTAACGTCAGCGATTGAAGTTACCATTCCGCCCAGATAGGACCTGGGATTAAATACCTGACGCCTGAGCCGGGCCACCCCATGATTCGCGGCCTCAAGGTACATCAGGGAATCGGTGTCTTCATCCCGGTAATCGATTCCTGCCGTTTGCATATCCATGACGCCGACATCCCACTTCCCGGCCCTCCCGATCATTCTCAATCCCCCGTAAATCGGCACAATATTCCCTTCAAACAATCCAATGCGCCGGCTATAAAACATCTGATCGTTGAAGCCCGTTTTGAAATCGAACAGGCTCGACCTTTCGAGGAAAAACTGGCGCTTCTCCGGAAAGAAAAGATCGAAGCGGGAAACGTTGATCATCTGGTTGTCGACTTCTACCTGGGCAAAATCCGTATTGGCAGTAAAATCCATGGTCATATTGCTGGTAAGGGCATATTTAAGGTCGAGACCACCGGTCAGTTTAGGATCGCTATCCATGACATATTCCGTATTCTGTGCATTGATCTCACTTACCTGTTCAATACCTCCAAGTACATACGGCGTAACATACACCGGGTTTTTCCGGGTAACTCCTTCAAACACAACTTTTTTGGCCTGCGAAGGCCTCCAATAACTGAACATTCCCAGTTCATTGGACATGATCGGGAATATGATCCGTTCCTGTTTGCTTGAAATAAAGCGCCAAACGGTCATGCCCATGGTCACTACACCATCCGTGCTTTGGAATCGCAGGCTGGTAAACGGGATCTGTATCTCAACTTCCCATAAACTATCCCCCACGGTCGATTTAACATCCCAATAAGTATTCCAGCTTTCATTGAAGGGCATCATTTCAAGCTGTTCGCGGGCATCGTTGAATACTGAAAAATCGCACCTGATTCCGGCAGGCGTCGTCTGAAAGCAATATGCATTCTCGTTATCAGAGAAAGTATCAAGCAGGATGCCGAGATAATCATTCCCCCTGTCCATCGGCAAAATATCCCTTTTTTTGGATGTGGCGATTATCCTTGCACCGTTATTATAATAAAGTTTTCCTGCCAGGTAGAGGTAATCCTGATCGTAGGTAATATAAATTTCGGTTTTTTCAGAGGGTGCATTCCCATGATTTGGCTGGTACATCAGAACGGGCAGAGGCCCCGCCGATGCCCAGGCGGGCTCATTCACAATTCCGTCAAATTCTATGGGGTCGGCAGATTTATGAATTACAAAAACCTCATCCTCCTCTCCGGCCAGAATTAAATGAAGGCAAAATATATGTAAGATAAAAAAAATCGTTGCGGCCTTTTTCATGAATAGGATAATTTCCCCTTGAGAAATTTTGCGAAATTACTAATTCTGCATGATTCTTAAACCGATTTTCTTAAAGAGGCAGAATATTATTACAGACGGGAATATGGGGTGACGGTTTTTTGGGAGGGCGAGTGCAGGTGTGAAAAGATTTACCGATTTACCGATCTCTGTAATCTTTCCTGGAGATAACATAAATAAATCTTAATCCACCTTAACAATGATCATTGTATATGAATGCGCCGGAAAATTATAAGTAAACTGCGTGCCAGATACTTTTATTTCCGAATTAACGGTCCGTACCTTTTGTTCAGTTGTAGAATTAAAATCCTTGATATCTTTCCCGTTCACTGTGTAAAACCTGGCTGGCCCCGAAAATTTGTTAAATTGACTGACTATATCCGTTGAGATTGCATTATCCTTATGCCGGTTCACCACGTTGATCACCAGGTTCCCGGTTGATGCCATATAGGCCGCCGACACATCGAGGTAAGGAACCATTTTATAATTCCCGGCAGAGAAATGATCGGAATCAACCCATACATCGAGCGATTGCCCATAACAATTTGTGGCAAAAAGCTGCAAAGGGTAAAAAATGGATTGATAATACAGAGTGTCATTTTTGATCATCATTGGGGCGATCACGTTGACAAGCTGGGCCATATTCGCCATTTTTACTATGTGAGCGTTTCGCACGAATGAATTCAGGAACTGTGCCACAACCAGGGCATCCTCAAGGTTGTATATTTCCTCAAGTCCCTCTTCCGTAAATTTCCTGTACCAGACATTATATTCGTCGAAAGCAATATAGATCGGCTTTTCCGGGCGGGTCTGCATCATGACTTCCCTGATCTGGTTTTCGACGATATCGAGATTTCTTTCCAGATCCAAAGTGGACGCCATAAACCGGTAATAATCATCGTTGCGGTTTCCGACATAGAGATGAAGTGAAATATAGTCGGCATACTCCTTCAGATAATTCAATACCGTCCTGTTCCAGCCGACCCAGTCGCCTCCATAGTTGCTCGATCCGCTTGCGATCAGCTTAATTTCCGGATCGATCCATTTCATCAATTTGGCAGCTTCCAGAGCAAGTTTCCCGTAATCTTCTGCATTCTTATGCCCCATCTGCCATGGACCGTCGATCTCGTTTCCGAGTCCCCAATACCTGACCCTGTAAGGATGCTCTGTCCCATTTTTTCTTCTCAGGTCGGAATAATACGTCCCCTTTTCAATATTGCAGTATTCCACCCAATTCCTGGCCTCATCCGGAGTACCCAGACCCATGTTCACACAGATATAAGGCTCTATATTCAGTCTTTTGCAGTATCCCAGGAATTCATCGGTCCCTACCCGGTTGTTTTCTTTGGCGCCCCAGGCAAGGTCGATCCGTACAGGTCTTTGATCCACGGGTCC
>DATDPY010000068.1:0-5931 GCA_035292565.1 Cyclobacteriaceae bacterium
CATAGGTTACCATACGGTAAAGGCGGCGTGGTCGAATCCGGCAGATTCGTTGAGGGAAGAGTAGGATTTCTTTATGATTTTTTAGATGATGGAACGGAAATTGGTCACTTCCAAATATTGAATGCCGAAGTCAGATGTCAGAAGTCTGATGTCTGATCATTCCGGTCCGGAACCAGTTTCTCGTCGTTTAACGGGAGGATCGGACCTCCGACCTCCGATTTCAGTGCAACGATGTCGGATACCCGGGGTTCGAACATTCTTGTCCAGAACCCCAAAACTCATCGTTTGACGAAATCATCGGACCTCCGACTGCTGACTTCTGACTTCGTTCACCAGTTAATAGAAGTCGGAGGCCGGAAGTCTGAGGTCAGATCATTTCATTCCGGAATGTAATTTCATCGCTGATATGGGTGATCAGACCTCGGACCGCCGACTTCTGGCTTCGTGCATCCTGCTAATCGATAAAAACCTTTGATTAGATAATTCCCGTTTCCAGACAGTAATTTTTGTTCCATTCTTGTTTTTTATGAAATAACGGCGCAATTTAATGATCGGGATTTTTTAGCTGTTAACACATCAAAATATTTTTTTTATGGAAAAGACAGAAGTCCAGACGAAAGTGAAAAAAGTGGTTTCCAAGGTTCTCAAAATGGACCCGTCGGAAATCAGGGATGACGCCAATTTCGTATTTGACCTGGGGGCTGATTCGATGCAAAGCATTGAAATGATGGCAGGATTTGAAGAGGAATTTAACATCGAAATGGACCAGAATAAGGCATTGGAGGTGCAAACAATTGATGGGGCGGTGGATTTTATTTCCAGCCAGTTAATTAATGCATGACCCGGCTTTATCTTACCCGTACTTTTTTATAATTGATCCGATTAATTTTTTTATTTCATGGCAGAGCTATATCCGGATAATCTTCACAAAATATTCCAGCCTTCGTCCATAGCGGTCGTCGGCACGCATAAGATCAAGGGGACCGTCCCATACGATATCCTCGAAAACCTGTTGAAGGCTGAATTCAACGGATTGATCTTTCCCGTAAGCCCCAAGGAGCAGCATATTCTCAGCCTGAAGGCATACCGATATGTTCTAGATATTCCGGACCCGGTAGACCTGGCCATCATTGTTTTTCCGAGTTCCGTTGTTCATATGGCCCTGGAACAATGCGGGCAGAAAGGCATAAAATCGGCGATCATCATTTCCGCAGGATTTCGGGAAGTAGGGGAAAAGGGTTTGGAGAAAGAGAACCAGGTCCGTGAAATAGCCAGGAAATATGGGATCAGCATCATCGGCCCGAATTGCCTTGGAGTGATCAATACTGATCCGGCCGTAAACCTGAATGCTTCCTTTGCCAGGAAAATGCCTGAAGAAGGATCCATCGCTTTCCTGTCGCAAAGCGGGGCATTATGTACCGCTGTTCTCGACTATGCCCGGGCCAAGCATATCGGATTCTCGAAATTCATAAGCTTTGGAAATAAGGTCGACATCACGGAGGTTGATCTGCTGAATTACCTGATGGAAGACGAGAAAACAAAAGTAATCCTCATTTACCTTGAAGAAATCACAGATGGGCGGGCCTTAATGGAAGCGGCATCAAGGGTAATAAAAAGATCACACAAACCTGTCCTGATCCTGAAATCCGGCAGGACACGGTCGGGAGCTTCTGCTGCCGCCTCACATACCGGATCCCTTGCGGGGGATGATGCCGTTTGCGATGCAGCTTTTGCCCAGGCAGGAATCATCAGGTGCGATAATATTGAGGAAATGTTTAACAAGGCGATCGCATTTGCATACCAGCCGGCGCCGGCATCGAACAAAGTGGCCATCATTACCAATGCCGGCGGCCCCGGCGTACTTACTTCCGATTCGGCCGAAAAAGAAGGCCTCGCCCTGGCTAAATTCTCGGAAGAAACCACGTCACTTTTCAGGAAAAATCTTCCGGCCACTGCCAATATTAAGAATCCCGTAGATGTGATCGGAGATGCCAGGGCCGATCGTTATGAAGTGGCCATGTCGGGCGCTTTTAACGACCCGGAAGTAAGCGGGGTTTTTGTGATCCTCACGCCACAGTCGATGACCGATATTGATTCAATTGCCCACGAGGTCGTGAAGATGTCGAAGCAATCGGATAAGCCCGTATATGCTTCATTCATGGGCGAGGCGGATGTCGCTTCGGGAGTGGATATTCTCCTCCGGAACAAGATCCCGCATTACATACTGCCCGAATCGATGTGCAAATCGTTCGCATCGGTTTACAGGTTTTATGAAAACCTCAGCCGTGAAGATGCCGCCGATTATTCACTCGATAATTTTGACATTTCTGAAGCGGAAAGAATTATCAATGAAGCCGTCAAATCAGGGAGAAAAGCCTTACTTGAATACCAGGCCACCGCAATATTGAAATGTTTCGGGATCCCGGTCGTAAAGAACGGTCTGGCCTGCTCGAAACAGGCTGCCATTGACCTGGCCGGAAATATCGGGTATCCCGTGGTCATGAAAATAATGTCGGAACAGGTGATTCATAAATTTGATTTTGGAGGGATCGTCCTGAATATCCGGAATGAGCATGAAGCCGGAAGGGCATACGACACCATTCTTGAAAAGGTAGGCAAATCAGCCCCGGAGGCACACATCGATGGAGTGCTGGTATCTGCGATGATCGACCCGGGCCAGGAGGTGATTTTGGGCCTTAAAAAAGATCCCGCATTCGGACCTGTTGTCATGTTCGGGCTTGGAGGGATCTTCGTTGAAATTTTCAGGGACGTGATATTCAGGGTCGCCCCGATTAGCAGGCAAGCCTCTCTTGATATGATTTCCAGGATAAAGACCTACCCGATTCTAACGGGGGCAAGAGGAGGGAGGAAAAAAGATGTTCCCAGCCTGTCCGATTCCATAATACGCCTGAGCCAGCTCGCGATTGCTTTACCGCAGATCAGGGAGCTCGATATTAACCCGCTGATTGTGCTGGGAGAAGGCCAGGGCTGCAGGGTTGCGGATGCGAAAATCATGATTTGAAATATGCGAGTGTATTTTGCGAGTCAAAAATTTACCTGGCAGGCGTAGCATTGAAAATTAGTTTTATATTTAGGTCCGTAAAATCGAACGGTTTATCATTTTTAAGATTTCAAATAACCTGACATGAGCAGCAGAAAACTTACCGCGAAGGAAATCGAAATCCTGAGAGCGCAGGGGTGTGCCTCATCGGCCTGGGAGAAGGTGGAAGTTACGGATGGATTTAACACCCGCCATATTTTCGATACATTTTTCAGCGGCCCCGTTAAGATCGGCAAATTCGAAAGTCAGCCTGAGGGAACGGGCGTCCCCAATCCGGGATTGTATCATTCCGTTATCCGGGATTGCATCATTGACGACAATGTGCGCATCGCGGATGTAAAGCTTATCCAGGGATACCATATTCAGAACGGGGCCGTCATCGAGCGGACCAGCGAAATATCCATGACCGGCGAATCGACCTTTGGTAATGGACAAGTTCTCGATGTCCTGAATGAAGGTGGCGGCCGGGAACTCCCGATACACGACCGTTTATCGAGTCAGGTTGCATACCTGGCCGTAATGTACCAGCACGACAGGGAATTCAACAAGGCGATCCGAGAGCTCATAATCAAAGATGTCTCCGCACGGAAATCGGGCTGGGGCACAATCGGGCCAAACGCTGTAATAAAAAATACAGGCATCGTCAGGAACGTAAATATAGGAGAATCGTCGATGATCGACGGCGCTTCTTTACTGCAGGAAGGCACGATTGCAAGTTGCAAGGATGACCCGGCGCTCGTCGGGGAGGGCGTAACGGCCAGGCATTTTATCATCCATCATGGATCCGTGGTTGAATCATCAGCCATGCTGGATAAGGTATTTATCGGGCAGGGTGTCAGGATAGGAAAACAATTTTCAGCGGAGAATTCGGTTTTCTTCGCCAATTGCGAGGGCTTTCACGGGGAAGCAGTCAGCCTTTTTGCCGGCCCCTACACGGTCACGCATCATAAATCTACCCTGCTGATCGCTGCAATGGTATCGTTTTATAATGCAGGCAGCGGGACGAACCAGAGTAACCACATGTACAAGCTTGGCCCCTTGCATCAGGGCATCCTGGAAAGAGGTGCCAAGACCGGTTCGTTCGCTTACCTTCTCTGGCCATGCCGTATCGGGGCATTCAGCGTGGTGATGGGCAAACACCTGACAAATTTCGACACTTCCGAATTCCCGTTTTCGTATCTGAATGTTGAAGATGAAAAGAGTTTTTTAACTCCAGGAATGAACCTGGCTACCGTTGGGACACGGCGTGACGTGGAAAAGTGGCCGGCACGTGACAGGAGAAAGACCGCGAACAAGCTCGACCTGATCACTTTTGAATTCCTGAATCCAATGATCATTCAAAAGGCAATTAAGGCCTCCCAGATCCTGAATGATCTTTACGAAAAGACGGCTAAAGAACAAGAATCAGTTACCTTTAAAGGTATCAGGATAAAAAGGCTGCTACTCAAATCATGCCGCAAATATTACGATATGCTTTTGCCGGTATTCCTGGGTGAACAGTTGATCAAAAGGACAGGTGCAGGCAAGGCCTTAAAACCAGGAGTTCTTCAGGTGACATTTGATGAACCGTGGATCGATGCCGGGGGGATGATTACCATAAAATCCGGGATTGATTCTCTTCTGAATGAGGTCAAAGCCGGGGGGATCAAATCCATTGAACAGTTAAGTAAGCATCTTGCCGATCTGAACGGGCAATATGACGAACTGGAGTGGAACTGGGCGTTGGCGCTGATTTCACATCTACTCGGCAAGGATGTGAAAAGCATTGGGAAGGAAGACTATATAAAAATC
Organism: Cyclobacteriaceae bacterium; assembly: GCA_035292565.1. Taxonomy (GTDB): domain Bacteria; phylum Bacteroidota; class Bacteroidia; order Cytophagales; family Cyclobacteriaceae; genus DATDPY01. Next base: position 4,853 of record DATDPY010000068.1, read on the forward strand.
ATCCGGGATTGGAAAGAAAACAAGATCCGTTTAAATAATATGGTCCTGTCGGATTCCAGAAAAGAATTCGATCAATCCAGCAAAATAGGCTTTGGAATTGACGGGGATGATGCGGTTCGCGATAGTGATTTCAATTCCGTACGCGGCACGTATGACGACAACAAGTTTGTGAAGAGCATCCTGGAGGAAAACAAGAGCATTGAAGCAAAGGCTGCAGAAATGATAAAGTCGTTGGGTTGAAAAATCAGGTAAGTGTTTAATCGATTAATTGTGGAATCGTTTAATTGTCGAATCGTGGAATCGGGTAATCGAACGATTTAATAATATTTTCCAATTAAACAATTCAGCGATTCAACAATTCAACAATATCCTGATTCCGTTTCACACCAAAAAGTTTTAAATTGCCCTTAATAAATTTTATATACTAATTAAACTTATATCGAATGGGCATCAACCGAAGAAAATTCATCGCAACAGGCGCGATAGCAGCAGCCGGGATCAGTACGATGAACCTGGGAATGGCCCCGCCAAAAAAATCAGCAAAAGTTATCCATAACCCGATCGGGGTGTCGACATATTCTTTCTGGCAATTTAATGGCCTAAAGGAAGACAGATCGATGGAATACTGTATCGATCATGCTGCAAGAATGGGATTCGACGGCATCGAACTCCTGCTCAGGCAGATGTCATCGGAAGACAGTGCATACATAAGAAAGGTCAAGAAATATGCCTTTCATTCCGGACTGGCCCTGATGGGTTTCTCCACGCACCAGGGATTTCTCAGTCCCGATAAGGCTAAACGGGATGAGAACATAAAACTTACCATTCACCAGATTGAACTTGCTCATGAGCTGGGAATCCCAACCATGCGGTTAAATACAGGTACTTGGGGGACATCTAAAAACTTCGACGATCTGATGGCGCACAAAGGAATTGAGCCTGTTCTGGAAGGTTATACGGAGGATGAAGGATTCAAATGGGTAATTGATTCCATTGAAGCCTGCATTCCCAAGGCGGAAGAATGCGGTGTGGTATTGGGCCTGGAAAACCACTGGGGACTGGGCCGGACAGCAGAGGGC
>DATDPY010000069.1:0-3209 GCA_035292565.1 Cyclobacteriaceae bacterium
AAACCAGGCCCTGGATCCCCGGGGAGAAGTGATCACCCGATCTGATTTCCTGATGAAATCAGCCCTGGTGGCAGGAGCAATTCCGTTGGCAGCCATGGGATACGGAATAATTTCCGGCGCTCATGATTACCGGGTACGGAGGAAAACAATCCTGCTCCCTGGCCTGCCCCGGTCGTTCGACGGAATCCGGATCGGCCAGATTTCCGATATTCATTCAGGCAGCTTTTACAACAAGACGGCAGTTACCGGCGGCGTGGAAATGTTCCTGAAAGAAAAACCGGATATTATTTTCTTCACCGGCGACCTCGTGAATAATGAATCATCGGAAATGAGAAACTGGGTCGCGGTATTTGAAAAATTAAGAGCTCCCCTGGGCGTATTTTCGATCCTGGGAAATCATGATTACGGTGACTATAGGTACTGGTCGTCGCAGGAAGAAAAGGAAGGAAACCTCCGGGACCTGATCCGGATCCACCGCCTTCTGGGCTACGATATCCTTTTGAATGAAAACAGGAGGATTCAAATTAATGGGGATCAAATTGCAGTGATCGGAGTGGAGAACTGGGGTTCCGGCCGCTTCTCGAAATACGGAAAGATTAAGGATGCGTACTCCGGGTCGGAAGATGCCCCGGTAAAAATCCTTTTGTCCCATGACCCAAGCCATTGGGACGCCCAGGTGAGACCTCTTTACCCGGATATTGATCTGACGCTTTCCGGACATACGCACGGTTTCCAGTTCGGTGTGGAGATCGGGAATTTCAAATGGAGTCCATCACAATATGTGTATAAACAATGGGCCGGGCTTTACCGGGAAGGGGAACAGTATCTTTATGTCAACAGGGGCTATGGTTTCCTCGGCTACCCGGGCAGGATCGGCATTCCGCCCGAACTCACTATCATAGAACTGAAAAAAGCCTGATGTATCCGGAACGAATAAAATTCCAGAATGAAATTGTAAATACCCTGCCCGAAATCAGGCTGGGATTATGGCAGGCAAAAATAAAGATCCAGCCTTCCGGTCCCGATATTATTCAATGGATTGAAAAAGTCCTTTCTGATTTTAGTACAACATACAGGGTAGAAGACATCAGCGCAATCCCGGTTATCGCAGATACGAAGGATGCGTACCGGAAACTGGGCAAGGATCCCTCCCGATACAGACCATCAGCAGAAGCGCTTTGCCGCAGGATCGCCGGCGGTAAATCGTTGTTCCGTGTGAATAATGCCGTTGATATCCTGAATGCCATCTCCATTTCATCGGGGTATTCCATTGGAGGCTATGATTGTGAAAAGATTACCGGCGATGTGGTCCTCGGAATTGGGAAAGACATGGAGCCCTATCAGGCCATAGGCCGTGGAGATCTCAATATTTGTAATCTTCCTGTTCTGCGGGATGACCTGGGGCCATTCGGCTCACCCACCAGCGATTCGGTACGGACGATGGTAACAGATTCAACGACCCGGTTCCTGATGATTTTTTTCGATTTCTCGGGAAAGGGCGATCTTGGGAAAGCGCTTGAAAGCACTTCGATGCACTACAGAAATCTTGCTGATGCGGAGGATATCAGGATAGCTATTCAAAATGTTTAGCAAGATTAGGAGACGGTCATAGTCTGACTTAAGATTTTACGAATCGCGATTCATTCTTGTCCGGTAAAGATTACAATTAATAGAAAAAATCCCACTTTGTTTCGATATACGAATCTTTTTCGCTACAATCTCATTTCCAAGCACTCGATGTCGAAGATAGGGCGATCAATAATAATCAGTAAGATCAGAATATACCCACTTCTCCATTAAGGAAATTCATTTCTTTAACGTGATCTCTGGGGAATGATGAGATGCAACTCTCCCCTTGTTCCGCCCCGGGCGGGAATAAGGGGAGAGTGATGACGTTCTTTAAACGAAATTGCGGAAAACGACGAGAATAAAACGCGAGATGTATTTCTATTAAAGAAACTTTGCCGGATAAGAATAATTCACGTTTCCCGACTCTAAGTTATTGTTATTTTAAGATGAATTATCTTTTAATTCTCATGGAGCAATTTCATAATACCGAAATTCGTTTGGATCTCCTTCTCCTACCCTGATATACCTGCGGCTCAGCGTCTTTCCGAATTCTAAGGTTTCAAGTTCAGCTACGACAAGATAACCTCCCCGGCCCGAAGTAAGACTGAGGCTCGCCTGAATATTTACCCTTCCCAGGGGGTTGAATGTTACGGGATATGATTTAACGGAAATCACTTTCCCTTCTGAGTTGATGAGTTTCAGCCTTACTTTGCCTTCGAAATGCTTATTTAAATCATTAATACATGCCAGTTTGAAATTCAGTATTTCTCCGGATTTATGGACCGGCATATAAGGTATATACCTTTCATCAGGAAGATCGATAAAGACTGCTGTGGGGGCAAAGGAATGTTTCATCCATTTTAATGCCGGGCCTTCTTTAAGATCTTTGATGTTATCGATAAACCAGTCGCCTGTAAAACCATAGTTGTTTGCCAGGTAACAAAATGCGAGTACGCCTGCCAGTGAACGTTCGGCACGGAGCCATTCCGTTTCAAGCTGCAGCCAGTAGGCCTGAAGCTCCCTTCTCTGATCCGGCGTCGCCGCAGGTCCCAGCAAATAATCATAGGCAACTTTGGTAAGCTTCGATGGCCGTCCGTCCCTCCAGAGCCAGATCCACCCATATTCATTAACCAGTTGCGGGGCCCGGGAAATAAATACATTTCCGGATGAGGCTGGCCAATTATCGAGCTTCCCGAGCAGGTATGGGTTTTGTTTAAAATAGGATTCGCCGTTGCCGGTGTTCATCAGGTCCCAGCCGGCCCTGTAGGGGTGCGGCTCATCCATTTCATCAGATTTCATATGTTCAGAGGTCATGTAGCCGGCATCCCATATCCTGGATGGATCAAGGATTTTTAATTCAGGGATAAGCTTGTTGCCGATATAATCATCCCAGTTTTCATTGATGGCGTCCCAGATTACAATTGAAGGATGATTCCCGTCGCTCCACACCCAATCGGTATATTCATTCCGAACCTGCTCATCCCATCCATGATTCTGCCAATACATCCATTCATTCTGGAACATGATCCCGAATTCATCTGCCAGGTCGTACCAGAAATCCGGAACAATGCCTACGCATATCCTCATGGCATTCCAGCGCAGGGATTTGGGAATATCGATCAGCATTTTCCTGACCCATG
>DATDPY010000070.1:0-4933 GCA_035292565.1 Cyclobacteriaceae bacterium
CCTTAAGGGTACAGTGTTTTCGAAATATAAATCATTCGTCGAAAACTGCTTTAAAATTTTACCGGGGCAGGCACTCCATGCCAAAACCCTTGGCTTCATTCATCCCGGCAGCGGTAAGTCAATGCTTTTCGAGGCCCCTCTCCCTGCCGGTTTCAACGCGCTTATCGAGAAATGGGAAAAATATATTAATTATAACTAATCTGCTCCTGGTTCAGAAAGGCAGGTCATCGGTCGGGTCAGGTTTCGACAAGTCCTCGTTAAATCCGGCCGTAGGTTTTTCATCTCCGGCTTTTTCGGGTTTTACATTTTCTTTTAATTTATCGATTCTCCAGGCCTGCAGTGAGTTAAAATATACTTTTTCCCCCTGGGGGTTCGTCCATACACGGCCCCTTAGGTTAAACTGTATTTCCACCTCGTCGCCAGGCTTTAGGTCATTCAGCAGCTCGCATTTCTCCTGTAAAAATTCAAATTTGATGAACTCGGCATATTGGGGATTTTCACGGTATTCAACCACAAATTCCCGCTTTCTGAAATTTTCACGGACCTGCTGGGCCGGAAATATCTCCAATACTTTTCCTTTGATATTCATTATTACCTGTGAAATTATTTTTCGCTTACCAATAACGCCTTGGCCTTCTTAAGCTCTTCCAATTTTGCCGGGCCTACTTTCGGATATTTCAGCGGAAGTGATTTGAGCGTCCTGACTATGATATCTCCAACCACGGTCCGCATGTACCATTTATTGTCTGCAGGAATAATATACCAGGGGGCGATCTTTGTTGAAGTATTGGTGAAACAATCTTCAAAAGCTTTCTGGTATTTATCCCAGTGTTTCCTCTCGGTAATATCGTTGATGGTGAATTTCCAGTTCTTATCGGGATCATCGATCCGGCTTAAAAACCTTCTTTTCTGTTCATCACTTGAAACATTGAGGAAAAACTTCAGGACGATTGTGCCGTTATCATGCAGATGCTGTTCCAGATTATTCAGCTGATCGTACCTCTTTTTCCAGAAAACTCTGTTTACCTTTTCCACGGAATCGATACCCGGGAGTTGCTGGTTTAACAATACCTCGGGGTGCACCTTGGCTATGAGCACCTCTTCATAATAGCTCCTGTTGAAGATCCCGATGCGGCCTCTTTCCGGAAGGCATTTGTAAATTCTCCAGAGGTAATCATGATCAAGTTCTTCCGCCGAGGGTTTCTTGAAATTGAAGATCTGGCAACCCTGTGGATTAACTCCCGACATTACGTGCTTGATCGTCCCGTCTTTTCCTGCCGCATCCATTGCCTGGAAGATCAGGAGTAAGGAGTATTTATCATGGGCATAAAGCATATCCTGCAACTTTTGCATGGATTTGATGTCCTTTTCCAGTTTCTTTTCGGCTTCTTTTTTGGATTTGAACTTTCCGGTATATCCTGTTTTGAATTTCTTCAGATTTATTTTTTTTCCAGGAGTAGCAATGATTTTAGGGTCAATAGCCATAATTTTAAAAATTTAAGTTAGAAAAATCGATTTCAATATAACTTTAAAAAGTCAATTAAAAAATGTTAGTGCCTAAATTACTGTTTTTCAGGGATTTAAGCATAATTATGTTCTGAATTATCTCACTCGATATAACAGCGCTGAATTAAAAACGACATCCTGATAAGCATCAGAAAATCATGAAAAGTATTTGTGTTTTTTGCGGTTCCAGTGCCGGCAAAGATCCGGCATACCGTGAATCGGCACTGAGTCTGGCCGATATAATCGTCCGACAGGATCTTCACCTCGTATATGGAGGCGGAAGCATTGGATTGATGGGCATACTCGCTGACAGGGTTTTATCGCAGGGCGGCAAAGTAACAGGCGTCATTCCAAAATTTCTCTATGACCTGGAAGTTGGACACGGCGGGGTAACCGAGTTGATTATCGTTAGATCGATGCATGAAAGAAAGGAAAAAATGGCTGAATTGGCAGATGCTTTCCTTGCTCTTCCTGGGGGATATGGCACATTGGAAGAAATGGCCGAGATCATGACATGGATTCAGCTAAGGTTAATTCAGAAACCAATCGGTATGCTGAATATCAAAGGATATTTTAACCATTTCCTTGACCAGCTTGATCATATGGTTGAAGAGTCATTTTTAAATATTAATAATCGCAGAATTATTCACGCATCTTCCTCGCCGGGCGAAATCATTACAATGCTGCAAAATTCGTGGCCGGAGATTAAATCCAAGTTCATGGATAAGGAAAAAACGTAAGATCACCGGATGGAGATCTTGCGTATATTCATTCAATTTTGCGGCTCCTGTAATCACCGTAATCCGGAATAGTTCTCTGGTATCCGTCATTCATGAGCGGGGATGAAAAGAGATAATCGGCCGTTGCAAGGTTGCAGGCAACCGGAATATTCCATGCGACCGCCAGGCGTAATAAAGCCTTCACGTCCGGATCATGCGGCTGGGGCTGAAGAGGGTCCCAGAAAAAGATCAGGATGTCAACTTTCCCTTCCGCGATCAATGCCCCGATCTGTTGGTCACCGCCGAGCGGCCCGCTTTGAAGGGCATTCACATTGAGGTCAAGGTCCTTTTTGAGCAGGTTGCCTGTCGTACCAGTGGCATATAACTCACATTCAGATAACTTGTGCCGGTTATATGCTGCCCAACTTAACAAATCCTTCTTCTTATGATCATGTGCTACCAGGGCGATTTTTTTAATTTTATCATCTTGCTTATTCATCTGTGGGCTTTTTTAACTTTTCTAATAATTTTATTTTTTTTTTAAGAACCAGGTACGACATCGCTTCCTGCCCATCGATTATCCAGGTCTTAACCGGTTCGCTTAGTGCCAGGTCCGATTTCCCGCGGATTGAATGAAGTATTGCAGGATTTAGCATTAACCTTTGCCCGGCTTCCTCATGCGGCAGAGAACAATTTTGCGTTTGGATACCTTCGTTTTCCGTTCGAAGTTCTGAATTCATCCCAATCACTAAAATACCTTCTATTTTCAGTGTACCCGTCAGGCTTGCGATCATCCGGTGAAAATGGGACTCATCCCTTGCATGGTGCAGGACTGAAAAACACAATACATAATCAAAGAAGCGATCGGCGAAAGGGTGATTAAGGATATCTCCGTGTATAAAGTTACCTGGTTCGAGATTGGGATACCGGCTTCTCCCGGCCATTCTCAGCATCCTGATAGCCGTATAATTCAGGTCAATTCCAAAAACCCGGAAATTATTTCTCAGAAAATATGTAAGATTTCTGCCTTCCCCGCATCCTGCATCGAGCAATACCGAACCTTCCTTAAAGAATCCCTTGAGGATCAGGTCAACCAGGAACAGATCGGCATTGCCCAGTTCTGTATTTATTGCCTTGAAATTCAACGCCCCGTAATTGATATATGTAATAAAATTTATTACCGGTTACCTTGGAAAATTACCTTCCCCGGATCCGGTCATGCGCAAAAATTCCGGTTAAAAACTACAAAAAATTATCCATTTTTTATTAGTATTGCTAGTTGCATCTTCCCTTACAGAATGATAAAAAAATTCCTGGCCCCCGTAACATTCTTCGTATGCTTTGCCCTCTCAGCAGGTAATGAGGCCAGGGGAAATTTGTTAAAAAACAACGAACGGCTCGATCCCACTGAGCTGCAATCGAACGTATGCATCGTTGTAACCGGTATCCTCGAAAAATATCACCTTCGAAAATCTCTGATCAACGACTCCTTATCGTCATTGATCTTCGATCGCTACCTTGAATCGCTCGATAACAATAAACTTTATTTTCTAAAGAGCGATGTCAAACAACTGGAAAAATATCGCTTCGCCCTCGACGATGCTTTCATCACCGGCAACCTCCAGCCGGCTTTCGAGATATACAATTTATTTCAGGAACGCTTTAATGCCTGGAATCAATATGCTGTCCAGCTTACCGGCAAATCTTTCGACTTCGACAGAAACGAAAGCTTTCAATTCAACCGCGAATCTGCAGCCTGGCCTGCAACAACCGAAGACCTGAACGATATCTGGCGAAAAACAGTAAAAAGCCAGTATTTAAGCCTGAAATTAACCGGGATAAGCGATGAAGAAATTAAGAAAAAACTAAAGGACCGGTTTGAAAAGCTGGCATCTTCAAATGATCAGATCATCAGTGATGATGTTTTCCAGATGTATATGAATGTGTTTACAGAATCATTCGACCCGCATACAAATTATTTCCTGCCGATTACTTCCGATAATTTCATGATCGGCATGAGCCAGAGTCTGGAAGGCATCGGGGCGAGGCTTCAAACAGAAAATGAATATACAAAAGTTGTCGAGATCATTCCTGGAGGACCTGCATTTAAAAGCAAACTAATATTTGCCAACGACAGGATTGTTGGTGTAGCCCAGGGCGAAACCGGGCAATGGGTTGATGTGATCGGCTGGAGAATAGATGAGGTGGTAAAATTAATCCGCGGTCCAAAAGAGACCCGGGTTCGGCTTCAGGTTTTAAAACGTGATGCAATGCCCGGATCAAAGCCCGAAGAAATTTTATTGGTACGCGATAAAGTGAAAATCGAGGAACAGGCCCCGCGAAAAGAAGTTATCACCCTTCACAGGGGTAACAAGCATTATAAGATCGGGGTCATATCCGTGCTTTCATTCTATCTCGATTTTGAAGGAGAGCAACAGGGTGATCCTGACTTCAAAAGCACGACAAAAGACGTAAAAAAGCTGATCGCGGAGTTGAAGCTGGAAAAAGTTGACGGGATTATTATCGATTTAAGGAACAATGGGGGGGGATCACTGGCTGAAGCGATAAACCTGACCGGATTATTCATTCCCGACGGACCGGTTGTCCAGATCAAGAATGCCACCGGAAGCATTGAAATCCAGAAGGATGAAGATAAAGATCTTTACTACGACGGTCCGCTGGGGATTCTCATCAACCGCTTTTCTGCC
>DATDPY010000071.1:0-3097 GCA_035292565.1 Cyclobacteriaceae bacterium
TGGTCTTCCTCCTGGTATCGGTTGATCCACCGCCAGGAATGGAGCCCCCAGGTATGCTCTTCCTGGTTTCCATACCGGAGCTGGCTTAAAGGAATCTGAAACTCCGCGACCCAGGCCGAATCCTCCAACCCCACCTTTCCATACCAGACCGGGTTCCAATTCGTGTCCCATCGGTCATTCAGGAGAATGAGATCTATCTTGTTTCCTGCCGCTGTCAGGTCAAATTCAAAGCCTGTCCTGTGATCGAAATAACTGTCGAAACATACGCCAACGATATCCCCGGCAAATGCATCCCTCCTCCCGATCTGTCTGTCGATTTTTTCGGGGTGGTTGTCGTACGCACGGATTGCCGCGTATATATTTTCATCGTCGAAAAGGATCTTCAACTCCGTTTTCTGTGAGGGTTCTGCATTTTCCGAGGGCATATTCTGGCGGTATCCGCCGGACCAATAACCCTCTGTCCAACATATCTCATCGAGGACGCCGTCGATTTTCGGGGGCTGGGATACAATCCTCCTGGTATTGTATATCCTCTTCCCCTCACTGGTTACGTCTTTCGGGATAATTTCGATATTACTTTGTCCGAATGCGGGAAAACATGCCAGACAATACGGAATTAACGTTAAAAAAAGTCGAAAAAAATGATTCATCCGGGATAAAAAAATCAAAATTCGGCCCGTAAAGATAGGCGAAATTTTTATTCCTGACACTTTACCGAGGTGGAATTGAAATAAAAAAATAAAGAGAACGTAGATTACATAATGGTTACGAAACTATTTTTTATTTTCCTATTTTCTAAAAGAGTTCGTTGCTATTTCAATCGCCGCAGTCAACTATTTAATCCTCCGCAGGTTCTCTCCGGCAAACGAATACCCGCTCACCGATATCCCATTATTCCATGTAAGATGCAATTCGGGGCCGGGCCTGTATAAAAAAGGCTGCACTGCAGGAGTAAAGCCCTCAACCACGGCAAGTTTTATCTTATCGTCTTTTTTCAACACATCAACAATTAAAACGATATGCCCGGGGAATCCCGGAATTACCAGGATGTCGCCCGGCTTTGCATCATTCACCTTTACCGGGAAGGAATCGAATTTGTAAAGGCTGTAAGTATTCGAATAATTATATATATCGCGCATGAATTTGGCATAATCCATACCGTTCCATGTCTTCAGGTTACCCTGCACATCATGCCAACTGACCACCTGCCCTTTGCTCTTTATAAAATCCGAATAAAATCTCATGATCACATCGGCACATTGCTCGATTTCAGTCAATCCCTTGAACTTGTGAACCGCGGCAACACTGTGATATATGGAAGCGGTACCGTCCCAGAAATAAGTGGAATCGGTAATTTCGAAGGAAAGCTGATGCAGGTATTCGCCAAAGGAGCCCGGCTCCGGCATAACTCTTGACCATCCGTCCGGAATAGTCAGAATGTCGATCAATGGAAGAACTAAAATATATAAGCCTATCATTTATGCAGGATTATTACCCGGGGGCAAAATATTCTTCCAACAATGATCATGCCGAAGTTCAGGATTATAAATGGTTAGGTGAATTAAACAGAATTTAAATTAAACGTAATAATTCAGGCAATAAAATCGTAATTATAACCGGGAATTTTTACCGGGCAATAACACTTTCACGAGCGCGTCACAGCCTGTATAACATTGCACATTTAGTGAATCGGTATGGATTTTTTTGTGTTAATCCTGTGAAATTGGTCAACAAGGACTTTAAATATAAGATCGTTGTCGAATGGGTCGTTAATCCGTTTGGGGATTTTTATGGATTGGGCAAATTTATCTTCGCGGTAACGATAAATTTGCCAGTCGGAACCATTGTATTCAAGGGCTGTGAGATTTTCAATCCAGTCGCCGGAGTTCAGATAAACGACCTCGCCTTTTTCCGTTAAAATCTTTTTAATTTCAGGATGATGGATATGACCGCAAATTACATAGTCATATTTATTCTCGATGGCGATATCTGCAGCGGTTTTTTCAAAGCTGTTGATGAATTTAGCCGCTGATTTTACACTGTCTTTAACTCTTTTAGATAAAGAGATCTTTTCATATCCCAGCTTTTTAAGTGACCAGTTTACAAAGGCGTTGATCAGGATGAGTAAATCATATCCATACGCTCCGAGCCTGGCCAGCCATCTGGAATGTTGCATCGTAACATCGAATATATCGCCATGAAATATCCATGCTTTTTTACCATTCAGGTTCAGGACCATCTTATTGGAAATACGAAAAGATCCCAGTTTAAATCCGGCGAACTTCCTGAGCATCTCATCCTGGTTGCCGGTAAGGTAGTGGACGGGGATATTTTTTGTCAGCAGTCCGGCGATGTATTTGATTACCTGCATGTGCGGCCTGGGCCAGTAGCTTTTCCTGAATTGCCACATATCAATGATATCGCCGTTCAAGACAAGGCGTTTCGGGCGGATGGATTTCAGGTAGCGGAAAACTTCCTGCGCATGACATCCGTAAGTACCGAGATGAATATCGGACAATACCACCAGTTCAACATCGCGTTTCTTTGACATAGAATTTAGCTGGGCTTTCAAATGATCCGGCTAAGATGTTGAAGGTACCCGATCCATTCCCAAAATCCGGGTTGTTTTGATTATGGAATCGTTAATTCAATGCTATGTTATTATTATGAAGGTAAGGGTCTTTTATCCTGGATATGGGTGGTAGGTGTTTTTACAAATTATATTGATCCTAAATAATTGATTTCAAAACAGGATTATTTATATTCAATGGTCCGAACATTTTTATTTAAAACCATGAATTATGACAGGAAATTCAGGAAAAAAATTCTTTGAAAATGACCTATCCCGCCGGAGATTTATCCGTTCGACAGGGATCGGTCTGGCGGGATTAGCCGCCGCCCCGGCCTTCCCCAACATCATTACAAAACGTGCCGATGATGATTTCGTCATCAATATAGGCGTGGTTGGATGCGGCGGTCGCGGCACCGGGGCTGCGCTGGATGTTGTAAATGCCGCTACTAATGTAATATACCCGCTTGAAGGATACCATACGGAGGATGCGGCCGAGGGAGCCAGAGCCAGTGCAAAAAACATCCA
>DATDPY010000072.1:0-6011 GCA_035292565.1 Cyclobacteriaceae bacterium
CTCCGGAAGATCTTCAGCCATAGCCTGAGCCATGATGGCAGGTGTGAATGGCATGGTTTCCATGGTGCCATCAGCCTGGGGATTGTTTTTAAATACCTGGTAAAGCCGGCTGTCCATTTCATGAAATCTATCTGTGCTTAATTCATCATGCACCCATAGGTAGATCAATAACGCACAGGTGAGGCCCGAAGAGAGCCCGATGAGGTTGATGAAGAATGTACTTTTGAAACGTTTGAAGTTCCGGAAAATGAGGAGGAGGTTGTGACGGAACATATAAATTTTGGTTATGAAAGAAATTTTAAATCAATCGCCTGGCTTCCCGCCCATAGCGGTGCGGACCATTCCCAACGCTCGGGGCTTTGCGCAACGGTCCGACCGCGTGCCTTCCCACCCTTACATGAATAATTATCTAGATAACCGTTAATCCCTGATCAGAAGCCCCGCAGATAAATTTAGTCGGATGGTCAAATTCCGGATCATTTCGACAGTCAGTTTTCGTTTTCTGTTAAGTGTCTCCGATACCCTGCTTTTGCCTCCGATCTCGTTTATCAAATCGGATTGTTCTAATTGAAGTTCTTCCATCCTGATATTAATAGCTTCAATAGGATCCGGGGCATCTATCGGATAATGCTTTTTTTCATACTCATCAACCATTAATCCCACGATATCGGCCTCATCGCTTTCAATTGATCCAACAGGTGCATCAAAAATGACTTCAAGTCTTTTCAATGCATTCTTATAATCAGATCTGCTTTTTATCGGTTTTAAATTCATCATTTTTAATAATATGTTCGCAATTTGGGAACTTTTTCATTATAAATTATTTAAATGAGAGAACAATAAAAAATAAGTGTCCTTATCGATAATATCTCAATATTTCTTGCTATTCTTCCTTAAGGCATTGGGCAGGATTAACCCGGGCAGTCTTTACCGCCTGCAAGCCGACGGTGAGCCATGCGATCAGCAAGGCGGTTATACCGGCGACGGCGAAGTACCATGGACTAAGCTCGATGCGGTCGGCAAAACCTGCCAGCCATCGATAAGCAAAATAATAACTTATGGGCAGGGCGATCAGAATGGCGATCATGACCATTTTCGTAAAATCGCCGGATAACAGCCGGATAATGCCAAACTCGGTTGACCCAAGAATTTTCCGGATACTGATCTCTTTCAATCGTCTTTCTGCGGTAAAAGTGGCCAATCCGAATAAGCCCAGGCAGGATATGATGATGGCCAGGCCCGCAAAATACATTGAAAGGACTCCGACCTTCTGTTCCGCTGAATATAATGCCTGGTAATCCTGATCGAGATACTTATAATCGAAGGTGAAGCCAGGGTTGAAAGATTCGTAGAATTTATGCAGACTGACGATCGTCTCCTTTTCTTTCCCCGCCTCGATCTTGATCATGATGAAGTTGGTGCCGGTTGGGTCGAATAAAAAACACAGGGGTTTGACATTATGATAGAGAGATTCGAACTGGAAGTTTTTGGTAACCCCGACAATTTGCCTGTTTCCCTGGTAATGTCCAACAGTCTTTCCCACAGGATCCTTAAGCCCCATGGCATCAATAGCTGCCTGATTGAAGATGATCCCGCTGCTGTCTGATTTGAAATCTCTTGAAAAGGATCTTCCTTCGGCCATTTCAATACCTATCATATCTATGGCATCATGACCAACTCTGATTTCATGAAACTGAATATATTCGTCGGGTTTCATGCCTTCCCATTGTATTCCGTATGTCCAGCCGCCCGAACCTATCTTAAAACTCGAGGGGGAGGCATTTTGGACTCCGGGCATTCGTTTTAGTTCATTAATAAAAGTTTCTCCGTTGCCGGCAATCTTACCCTCCTTTTCGATGTAGATAATATTATCCCTGCTGTATCCCAGGTTTTTAGTCTGCACATATTCGATCTGTTTGAATACAATTATTACCGCTGAGATCAGCATTACCGATAAAGTGAACTGAAATACAACAAGACCTTTCCGTGTCCAGATCTCCCCGGCCTGGGAACTAGATTTCTTGCGGAATGCCTTCGCAGGATTGAAGCCTGAAAGAAACAGGGAAGGATAACTTCCCGCGAATAAGCCTGTTAATATCGTGATGCCGGATATTGTCAATAGAAACCCCAGGTTATAATGAATAAAAATATTTTTGCCTGTCAGGGAATTGAACCGGGGCATCATGAGTTCGGCAATGATGACGGCCAGGATGAGCGACAGGAAAGCCATGAACACCGATTCTCCAAGGAACTGAATTACAAGCGTTTTACGTTCAGCGCCAATGGCTTTTTTAATGCCAATCTCCTTGAACCTGATCGCGGCTCTCGCAGTTGAAAGGTTCATGAAATTAATACATGCAATTACCAGGATAAAGGTGGCAATGATTGAAAATAGTTTGATATATTCGATCCTTCCTCCTGCGATTAAGCCGTTTTCATAATTTCCATACAGGTACCTTTCAGAATAAGGTTGCAGGAATAAGGAAATGTTGGACCCTTCCTGCTTGGTCTTAATGAAATCGGCAATTTTTGAATTAAAATCCCCGACATCAGTACCCGGTTTTAATAACAGGTAGGTATAAGCATAATTATTACTCCAGAACGGGTAAGTCACCAATTCATCCTGGAAGTAATCGAATGTCAGAAGGAAATCAAATTGAGCTGACGAACTTGCAGAAATGTCGTAAAATACCCCGGTTACCTGGGAAGGGGCTTTATATCCCATGATTTCCCATTCGATCCTTCTCCCGATTACGTTTTCTGTTGTTCCAAACAGACTTCGCGATAATGTTTCCGATATAACGATTGAATTTTTATCTTCAAGGACAAGGTTTTTATCTCCCTCGATAAGCGTATAAGAAAAAATGTTGAAATAATCGCGGCCAGCAAAGTGTCCGTTTGCCTTGACACGCACTTCATCATATCCCAGAAGAAACTTATGCATCCCGCCGCTCGAAGTACTCAGCGAGTATTCGATGCCTGGAATTTCTTCAAAGAGGGCTTTGGATAGGAGGCCGGGAGTGTCCGGGACTGTCTTAATGCCGTCGTCATTCAGGTAATTGGCCATTACCTGGTACAATTGTTCATCATTTTCGTGAAATTTATCCATAACGACCTCATCCTTCACCCAAAGGAAAATCATCAGCGTACAAGCCAGCCCGGTTGATAAACCGATCAGGTTGATAAAAGATGTGCTCCGGAATCGTTTGAAGTTCCGGAAGATGAGGAGGAGATTGTGACGGAGCATAATATTCTGGGTTATTAAATTATTTTATATTCGACTATTTGCCTGCCCCCGCTTAGCATCCGGATCGTTCCTAACGCTCAGCGGTACAGACCGCCTACCTGGTTCAGGCCTTCGCGCAGCGGTCCGACCGCGTAGCCCACCTGCCCACAGCGGTGCGAACCGTTCCCAGCGCTCGGAGTTTTGCGCAGCGGTCCGACCACGTAGCCTTCCCGCCCACAGCGGTGCGGACCGTTCCATGCGCTCAACGCAACCCTCAACGATCCGACCGCGTGCCTGCCCACACTATTCATCTTTTAAGCATTGGGCCGGATTAATCCTTGAGGCTTTTACCGCCTGCACACCAACCGTGAGCGTGGCGATGAGTATTGCAATAAGCCCGGCGGCAATAAAGTATGCCGGTTCCAGGCGTACCCGGTAGGCAAATCCTTCCAGCCAATGCTTTAACAAAATGTAACTCAACGGTATGGCAATCATGATGGCCAGGAAGACCAGCTTAATGAAATCTCCAGAAAGGATCCGGACGATACCCGCCTCGCTGGACCCCATAACCTTCCTGATCCCGATTTCCTTGAGCCTTCGTTCTGCCGTAAAAGCTGCCAGGCCGAACAAACCAAGGCACGAAATCAGGATGGCCAACCCCGCAAAATACCTGGAAAGAATGCCGACTCTCAGTTCAGCCGCGTAAAGCGTCTGGTAATCGTCATCCAGGAATCGATAATCGAACGGAAGACCATCACTGTATGATTGATAAAGTTTTTTAATACCTGCCAACGCTTCGGTTTCCATCCCTGCCTTGATTTTTATGAACGTGTTCCTGTTGGGTCCGGAGAATGCAAAAAACATGGGGCCGACATTATTATAGAGTGATTCATAATGAAAGTCCTTTATAATACCAATGATCTGTCTTTCATGCCCCCACATTTTAATCGTTTTACCAACCGGATCTTTCAAACCCATCATGGAAGCTGCAGTTTCATTCAATATGACTTTATCTTTTTCAGATCCGAATTCGTTTGAGAATGTACGCCCCGACGCCATGGGGACATCAAGCATCTCGATCATTTCATAATCCACATAAAATCCGGCGAATTCGATACCTGCATTTGGATCCTTTCCTTCCCACTCAATTCCCCCGCCTCCCCCATGCATACCGGTAAGATCGCCGTCCATGCTTGATGCATTAATAATTTCCGGGATCTTTTTGAGTTCTATCATAAAAGAAGACAGTTTCTTTCGAAGGTTACCTTCATTTGGGAACCGGATGATATTATCCTTATCAAAGCCAAGGTTTTTCGTTTGTATAAACTGGATTTGCTTGTAAACTGCAATCACAGATACAATCAGGATCATGGATACGCCGAATTGAAAAACAACCAGTCCCTTTCTTGTCCAGGCCTCGCCGGCAAGAGTCGGAAGCGTTCCTTTCAACACCTTTACCGGATTAAATCCGGACATATACAAGGCCGGGTAACTGCCGGCGATTAATCCCGTTATACCGGCAATTCCTATGAGCGTTAATGTGTTGACCCGAGTAAAATCCAGCGAAAGATGTTTGCCGGTGAGCAGGTTGAATTGGGGAAGGAGAAGCTCTACTGCAACGATGGCAATGATGAGTGCCAGAAAAGACATTAACAGCGATTCGCTGAGATATTGCAGCACCAGCGATTTCCTGCCGGCACCGATCGCTTTTTTAATGCCAACTTCCTTAACCCTCCTGGAAGCCTTCGCTGTAAACAGGTTCATGAAATTAATGCACGCAATCGTCAGAATGACTACGGCGATTATGGAAAATAACTTTACGTATTCTATTTTGCCTCCCGACTGTACTCCATTTTCAAAATGATTGTAGAGGTACCGGTCTGAAAATTTCTGCAGTAATAAGGTCCCTTCCCATTTTAAATATTCTTCACCGTATAAACTCCTTAATTTTTCACGGCTATAATTTTTAATCTTTTCCTGAAAGCCTTCCGGGTCGGTACCCTCCTTTATGGTTAAAAATGTCGATGCATTATTGCTGATCCAGTTGTCATTTTTATTTACATCAATCCAGAGTAAATGGGAGAATACCAGGTCGAATTGCATGGAGGAATTTTCCGGAGGCGATTTAAATAAACCCCTGACGGTATAAGATCCATTAAACCTGTCGTTCCATTCCCATTCAATAAGCTTCCCGCGGATATTTTCTGTTGTATTGAATAATTTCAGGGCAAGACGGTCAGATAGCAAAACTCCATATTTATCGGATAATGCATCTTTTCCATCTCCCTCAATCAGTTGAAAAGAAAATATTTTGAAGAAATCATAATCGGCAAAAAGATGCAATGCTTTTACACGCCTGTCGCCAACGGTTATTATGCTGTTATCTCTTTGGATAACAGAGACCGAATACTCAACTTCAGGAAGATCCTCCGCCATGGCCCTGGCCATCATGGCCGGTGTATGCGGCATAGTGACAAGGGTACCGTCAGCCTGGGGATTGTTTTTAAACACCTGGTAGAGACGGCTGTTATTTTCATGGAATTTATCAGTACTTAGTTCATCATGTACCCATAGGTAGATCATCAATGCGCAGGCAAGACCGGAAGATAGGCCGATGAGATTGATGAAGAACGTGCTTTTAAAACGCCTGAAGTTCCGGAAGATGAGGAGAAAATTGTGACGGAGCATATGAATCTAGGTTAGAAATAATTGTTAAATAATCAAGTGCCGCCCTGCCCGCAGCGGTGCGGACCGTTCCTTGCGCTCGGGGCCTCGCGCATCGGTC
>DATDPY010000073.1:0-2978 GCA_035292565.1 Cyclobacteriaceae bacterium
CAACAATGAACCTTGCGGCTGAATACCGGCAGCTTACCTCCCTGTCTCCTCTGTTCCTCTCACAGGTACCTATAACGGATGTAACTTTTTGGGATAATGCAGAAGTAAAAAGGAAATACCAAACCACTGTTATCCTCAATATGCAGGGTCCACTTCTCGCCCCTGAGTTCGATTTTGATATTGATATTTCCGACATTCCACAAACCCTCACCGTGAGGGAAATAAACTTCTCCACAACTTTATCTGCTTTTAAAAATGAGATCGAATCTGATGAACAGGAATTGAACCGGCAGGTATTCAGCCTGATCGTTTTAAGGAAATTTGCAGAAAAGGGATCCTTCAGCGTTCCAGATAATTCGGTTGGAAGCAGTGTCAGTGAATTCGTTTCCAACCAGTTAAGCTACTGGATCACCCAACTTGACGAAAACCTTGAAGTAAATCTTGACCTGGGTGCAATCGATCAGAAAACCACCAAGACCTTCCAGTTAACCCTGTCATATTCTCTGGCTGATGGCCGGCTGAGGATCACAAGGGCCGGTAATATTTATGCGGATCAGACCGGAAATGATGTCTCCAATATTATCGGCGATTGGACCATCGAATATATGCTCACACCCGACGGTAAATTAAGGGCTAAAATGTACAATAAGTTCAATTACAATTCCCTTACCGGCACAATCCAGGACAATACGACAACCAGCACTGGTTTCAGCCTGATGCATACTCAGGGATTCGACAAGTTCAATGAGCTTATTCAGAAACCGAAAAACAGGAAAAAAGAAAAGCAAAAAAGCCGCTACATACAATATAAGGAAGGGGTAATTCCCAGTGAAAGCATGGAGCAGCCTGAAGATGATTCCACCGGAAATAATTGAATTTTATACCGGCAGAAGGCATTTAAATGTTAATTTCCAGCCGTTATCAATTCACGTACCAATTCCAGCCTTGTCCGGATTTGATTTTTCTCAACTTTTATTCTTCCCGGTGAATGACAGACTTCTATTTTCAGGTGATGGTATGTTCACATCAAGATTTCTTACATACGAAGGAAATATTCAGATAATTGCTGAATAATGCCCGGTTTTAACTATCTTGCCATATATTTAATATGGAATATTTATCTTTTATATAAAAATATTTATAAACATGGCTTTTAAATTTAATGATTTCATGAGACGTTTGGCCGATGAAATTGGGGGTCAATTCTCTGAATACGACACCAGCAAATCGGTAATTATTGTGCCCCTTCAGGAAAACCGGTTTCAGGCGGTACTGGGTCTTGTAAAATATGATGAAAAATTCAACAAAACGGGGGTTGTATTTTCTTCAAAAGTATGTAAAGAGACCAGTGACATCAACCTGAAAGAGCTTCTTCTTGAAAATGCGAAAACCAGCGCCGCTAAGTTTGTTATTACGGATGGATATGTAAAAGTTGAAGGATCGGCGTTTCTTGAAAATATAAATGAAAACGGCCTTAAGGAGATATTGATCGAGGTGGCCAATAAAGCCGACGAGTGGGAATTGAAATTAACGGGACTGGATGTCAATTAACCCGGGAAACGAATTCTGTTTGGAATCGTAATAAATATAAATGCAAGCCGTCTTATCGCGTCAATATTTTTGACGAGGAAAGTCCGGGCAACATAGAGCGCCGTACTTCCTAACGGGAAGGCCTCCCGGAAGTAACCCTGAAGCAGTATTACCTCAGGGCTTCAGGGAGGACAGAAAGTGCCACAGAAAATATACCGCCCAGAAGCAATATAATATGCTTCAGGGCAAGGGTGAAAAGGCGGGGTAAGAGCCCCACCGCATTATGGGCGACCATGATGGCTCGGCAAACCTTACGGGTTGAAAGATCAAATAGATCCTGCTTTCCAGAATTATGGACCAGGGTTGCTCGCCCAAGCGAAAGAAGCAGGATGGGTGGATCGATTGAGTCATTCGGCGACGAATGACCTAGATAAATGATGAGAATCTATGATGTTTCATGGATACAAAACCCGGCTTACAGGCTTGCATTTATTTTTAAATTTTGCCTATGCCCCATGTATTGATAATTGATGACGAAAAAAGTATCCGTAATACTTTACGGGAGATCCTTGAATATGAGAAATATACGGTGAACGAAGCCAAGGACGGGGAAGAAGGCCTGCAGATGATTTCGGAAAATGAGTTCGATGTTGTCTTATGCGACATCAAAATGCCAAAAATGGACGGGATCGAGGTGTTGGACAAGACCATGGAACTTGGCAAGGAATTACCGTTCATCATGATATCGGCTCACGGCAATATTGAAACTGCCGTGGAAGCCACCAAAAAGGGTGCGTATGATTTTTTACAAAAGCCTCCCGACCTGAACCGTCTCCTTCTGACTTTAAGAAATGCGCTGGATCGCAAAAATCTGGTTAATGAGACCAAAATCCTGAAAAGGAAAATCAGTAAGACCTACGATATCATTGGAGAATCACAAACTATTTCCGATGTAAAACAAGCCATCGATAAGGTAGCTCCAACCGAGGCCAGGGTTCTGATCACCGGTGAAAACGGAACGGGTAAGGAACTCGTCGCCAGGTGGATCCATGAAAAAAGTAACCGTTCAGACCAACCACTGATTGAAGTAAATTGCGCCGCCATACCCTCCGAACTGATTGAAAGTGAATTATTCGGCCACGAAAAAGGGTCATTCACATCGGCGGTAAAGCAAAGGATCGGAAAATTTGAGCAGGCAAATAACGGCTCACTTTTTCTGGACGAAATCGGAGACATGAGCCTTTCCGCCCAGGCAAAGGTCCTTCGTGTGTTACAGGAAAATAAAATCAGCCGTGTGGGCGGTGATAAAGATATTAAAGTCAATGTGCGGGTAATCGCGGCAACCAACAAAGACCTGAAAAAGGAAATAAGCGAAAACCGGTTCAGGGAAGATCTGTATCACCGAATCAGCGTAATCATCATCCACGTCCCTCCTCTACGGGAACGAA
>DATDPY010000074.1:0-2968 GCA_035292565.1 Cyclobacteriaceae bacterium
CGGCCATATCGATGGTTGCCGAATCCTCAATATTCTGAACAGGGCTAACCTGGCCGGAGACACTTTTCTGAGAAGCACAACCTGCCAGTAAAAGCAGAATGACCGGGAAAACAAAAGCCGTGAAATTGAAAAACATTCTCATGCCGATCAGGGTTTCGGGCAAAAATATACTTATTTCATTGAGGGGTGGAATTTGATCCGGCAAATTTTGTTATCCAATATGCCATATTATATTTGTATTCATAAGATCATATCCCTTGAAATATAAACGCATACTCTTAAAGTTAAGCGGTGAAGCCCTGCAAGGGACCAGATCCTTTGGCATTGATCCTAAAAAGCTTGATCACTATTCACAGGAGATAAAATTGATCAAGGACCTCGGACTTGAAATAGCCATCGTCATTGGGGGCGGTAATATATTCAGGGGCTCTGATGCTGAAAATATAGGCGTTGAACGCGTTCAGGGCGACTATATGGGAATGCTGGCCACCCTGATGAATGGCATGGCATTGCAGAGTTCACTTGAGAAATCAGGAATGTATACCCGGCTTATGTCCGGGTTAAAAGTTGAACAGGTCTGTGAACTTTTTATCAGGCGCCGCGCCATCCGTCATCTTGAGAAAGGCAGAATCGTCATCTTCGGCGCGGGAATGGGAAGCCCTTATTTTACAACCGATACCACTGCCAGCCTAAGGGCAATCGAAATTGAAGCGGATGTTGTATTGAAAGGAACCCGGGTGGACGGTTTATATTCGGCCGATCCGGAGAAATTCCCGGATGCCGTGAAGATCAATAAAATCACATTCCAGGAGGTGTTCCAGAAGGGTTATGAGGTTATGGATATGACGGCTTTTACACTCTGCCAGGAAAATAATCTTCCTATCATCATTTTTGACATGAACAGGCCTGGCAATCTATATAAGATCATTATGGGCGAGGAAGTCGGGACCCTTGTTAACTAATTCAGACAATTCTTATCATCATGGATGAGGTTTCAAAAAATATGACTCATGCGAAAGAACTGATGGAGAAAGCAATTCAGCATGTTCATTTCGCGTTTGGCAAAATCAGGGCTGGTAAAGCAAGTACAAGTATGCTTGACGGACTTATGATCGACTATTATGGAACACCAACGCCTTTGAATCAGGTATCTTCGATCAATACACCGGATGCACGGTCAATCACCATTAAGCCATGGGATAAAACCCTGGTACCGGAGATCGAAAAATCCATCAAAACAAGTGATCTTGGACTGATGCCGCAGAACGATGGAGAGACTGTGCGACTGAATGTACCTCCTTTGTCGGAGGAGAGAAGGATTCAGCTGGTAAAGCAGGCCAAACATGAGGCTGAAATAGGCAGGGTAAGTATAAGGAACATCAGGAAGGATACCAATGAACACCTGAAAAAACTTATCAAGGAACACATTGAGGAGGATGTTGTAAAAAAAGCCGAGCTTGAAGTACAGAAAATGACCGACAGCTATATTGCCAGGATAGACGAGATGCTTGTAAAAAAAGAGAAGGATATCCTCACGGTCTGATCCGGAACCATACAGCAATTTTTTTAAAACGCTGGTCCAAATTCCCGGGTCTATTTCATTTGTACAGGGACCGGTCCCGGATAAATTGAATTACTTTATCCGGCACCAGGTATTTCAGGGACCTCCCTTCCTTAATGCATTTCCGGATGTATGAAGCAGAGATATCGAGAAGCGGGGCATCGACCATGGTCACGTGGTGATGACTGATCAATTTTGATCTTTCGGTGATCGTTCGGGGGTAAACCAGCAACGGATAATTATCGAGGATGACCTGGTAATTTTTCCAGTGCGGGAATGACAGCAGGTTGTCTTCGCCGATGATCAGAAAAAATTCATGTTTGGGATGCTTATCCGTAAGGTATGCCAGGGTATCGATCGTGAAATTCGGCTTTGGGAGATGAAATTCAATATCCATTGCGCGGAACCTGGTGTCATCGGAAATAGCAATTTCCACCATATCCATCCGATCGAATTCATGGGCAAGTGATTTACTGTCGCGTTTATGTGGATTTTGCGGAGAAACGATAAACCAGATTTCCCGCAAATCGACCTCATCGAATATGGAATTGGCAATAATCAGGTGACCTACGTGAATAGGGTTAAACGATCCGAAAAACAAGCCCGTTTTCAAAAGTTCCTTCTCAATTAATTTTAATCCTCGCCGTTCAGGAAATTGCCCACCTTTTTACAGGCTTCCAGGCAAGACACCCGGAGGTCATCATTTATGATCATACTGTCAAATCGTCCCGCAAATTTCATTTCATCCGCGGATTTTGCCAGTCGTGCCTTCAGTTCCTTTTCTGTTTCTGTTTTCCGGTTTCGAAGCCTGTTTTCGAGCGTAGCAGCATCTCTCACCGCGATGAATATCGAAATGGCTTTATCACCATAATAATTCTTCAGGTTAATTCCGCCCTTCACGTCCACATCAAAGATGACCGCTTTCCCTTGATTCCAGATCCTCTCGACTTCTATTTTCAGGGTTCCATAAAAAACGTCCTTATAAACTTCCTGCCATTCGACAAATTCGTTGTGCTCAATCTTTTCGAGGAAATCCTGTCTGGAAATGAAGTAATAATCCTTTCCGTCGATTTCGCCGGCTCTTTTTTTCCGGGAAGTTGCCGAAATGGAAAAGCCCAGGCGGTTTTCCTCTTTTAGCAGGCATTTGACAATTGAGGTTTTGCCGGATCCGGAAGGTGCTGATATGATAACGGCCTTGCGCAATGAATAATTTCTCAGAATTGAACTTTCTTTATTTTAATTCTAAGCTGGTGAATAAAATCCTCGGGGGCCAGTTTCCTGGCAATTTTATTGCGCAAAACATTCCGAATCGTTTGTTCGAGCTTATAATATTGAGTGCAGTCAATGCATTGGAGTATGTGATCATGAAAATAATCCTCATCGCTTTTTGTGGCTTCACCGTCCATA
>DATDPY010000075.1:0-11881 GCA_035292565.1 Cyclobacteriaceae bacterium
TAATCTTCGATCAAATTTGTATGTTCAGAATTGTCAGTCATCATTTTCAATCCATAAAATCTCCTGCAGTGTATTTAGCCTTGACGAGTTCATCGAGGCGTTTTTTGCATTTATATTTTTTGGTTTTTGCAGTATCCATATTCGCATAACCCAACTTTTCTGCAATCTCACTCATCGACATCCCATCGAAATAATAATACATAAGTATTTTTTTACAGGTTTCTCCGAGCTCATCGAGGCAATTGTGAATTACCCGGATGCGTTCTTCCCTCTCTATTTCAATAAACCCGGCTTCTTCCTTTTCTTCTCCGGAAAGCCTGCTCTTCCTGTCCAGCTCTTTTCTCCACAAATTAAGGCAAATACTGTAGATGAAGGTACTGATCTTCGAAGTCATAACCAAATCACCGTTCCGCGCTTTTTCCCAGAATACAATTAACGCATCCTGGTAAACATCTTTCGCTTCTTCCTCGGTACCATGGTTGGAGATAACCATTTTGGTCATCATCCGGTAATATTTCTTATACAGAAACTCCAGTGCGGATTCATCACCCTGGGTGATTCTGAGCAGTACCTCACTGTCCTTCATTACAGTGCTCGGATTTATATACGCTTAAAACACCTTTTGTAACCCCCATTTTATTGGTTTTTTCATATTTTTCGGGGATGTTGATGGATTCCGGCATTAAATTTTGGCTCTTAATCCGGTAAAATTACAAAAACCTGCATAATCTGCCATATTTCCGGGTATTGTGAAATTCTTATGAGCCGCCCCTTCAATTTCAATTCATCCTCTTTCAAATAAAGATTTACAAAAATAATTTAGCATTCAAAATAATCAACCATGATAAATCTTCTCATCGTATTCTTATTTTTATTTTCTTCGCCGGCCGACGACGCCAATGCCTTGCTGGGAACCTGGTACAACGGGGAAAAAGACGCTAAAATAGAGATCTATCACTGCGGAAACCTCTTTTGCGGAAAAATAGTCTGGCTGGAAAACCCCATGGAAAACGGCGCCACAAAAAAAGATAAGCACAACCCTGATGAAACCCTGAAAAAACGGGAGTTGATGGGCCTTCACATCCTCACCGATTTTGTATACACCGGCGATAAGACCTGGGAGGAAGGTAAAATATATAATCCGAAAGACAGGAAAACTTATTCCTGTTACATGTCTCTCCTTGATAACGGGCAATTGAAGGTAAGGGGCTTTATAGGATTTTCACTGATCGGGAAGACCCAGTTCTGGACACGGACAGAATAAGGCCAGGCGGCAGTAAATCTTATGACGATCCACGATCTGCGAATACAAACAAAATGGTAAGGGGCCTGTTTTATTTAATAATCAAATTTTACTTTTGAGAAATTGCCGGGACTATGAAACAGTATCATGACCTGATGAAGCACATCCTGGAGCATGGTGTGAGGAAGACCGACCGGACAGGCACCGGAACTTTTTCCATTTTCGGCTACCAGATGCGGTTCGATCTTTCCACCGGCTTTCCCCTGGTGACTACGAAAAAGATACATCTCCGGTCGGTAATCCACGAATTGTTATGGTTCCTGAAAGGGGATACCAATATTGCCTACCTGCGTGATAACGGCGTAACGATCTGGGATGAATGGGCTGATGAGCAAGGAGAGTTGGGTCCGGTTTATGGGCATCAGTGGAGATGCTGGCCAGCCCCGGACGGATCCAAAATTGATCAGATAACCAAAGTTATCGGGCAGATCAGGCAAAATCCCGACAGCCGGAGGCTAATTGTGAGTGCTTGGAATGTTGCCGAGATCGATATGATGGCCCTGCCCCCCTGTCACGCTTTCTTTCAATTTTATGTTGCCGGGAACCGTTTATCCTGTCAGCTTTACCAGCGAAGTGCTGATGTATTTCTCGGTGTACCCTTCAATATTGCTTCTTACAGCTTGCTTACGCTCATGGTTGCCCAGGTTTGTGGCCTGGAACCTGGTGAATTTATCCTCACCTTCGGCGATGCGCATCTCTATCTGAACCACATCGACCAGGCCAGGCTCCAGCTCAGCCGTGCTCCAAGGCCATTGCCCCGGATGCGGATTAACCCGGATGTCAGGGATATCTTTGGTTTCAGGTTTGAGGATTTCACCCTCGAGAATTACGATCCGTACCCGCACATTAAAGCCCCGATTGCCGTATAATCCCACTTTAAACAAGCTTCGTAATCATTATTTTCAAAGGCCGACACCCGGTTTTTTTATTTTAAGAGCTTTCATGTAAGCATTTTGCCACTTGTAATATTTTACTGTATATCCTCGATTTTGATCCGTAACCTTGTATAGAGCTTAAGGGTTTATAAAAAATATCGGGCATGCATAAAAGACTCATCCTCGGCAGTGTGTTGTTCCTGTTTTCCTTGACGTTCCCGGATGTTTCGAAGGCACAGGTGGCTGGCGACAGTATCTGGACGCTGGAGGAGTGTATTGATGTGGCTTTGCGAAACAACCTGATCATCCGGGGAAGCATGCTTTCGGTGGAGGATAACCGCATAGCCCTGGGGCAGTCGAGGGCAAATGTTTATCCTTCGTTGAATGCCGGAGGAAGTTATTCGAATCTGTGGGGACGCTCCGTCGACCCGACCACCAACGACTTCAGCACGCAAAGGATAGAATCTTCAGGTCTCCAGGGAACGGCTAATTTTACAATTTATGGCGGGTTCAGGAAAAGGAATACCATAAACCAGAATAAATCTGCCCTCATGGCCAGCAATTATGATCTCGAAACAGATAAGAATGATGTTATGCTTGATGTGACCACAGCGTTCCTGAATGTAATACTTGATTTCGAATTGCTTGAAAATGCCAGGATGCAATTTAATACAACCCAGGCTCAGCTTGAGACAACCAGTAAACAAGTGAAGGCAGGTGCATTGCCATACAGCAACGAACTGGATCTTATCGCCCAGGTAGAAAGCAATAAAGTGCAGGTGATCATAGCGGAGAACGATCTCCGGCTTGCCGAATTACGGCTAAAGCAATTATTGCTCATACCCTCCGACGAATCATTTGAGGTTGAGATCCCCGAAATTAACGATGACCGGATCATTCCCGACCTGGTACCTCCTGACGAAGCCTATGCAACAGCCGAACAGATCATGCCCCAGGTAAAAAGCGCGGACCTGAATGTCCAGGGAGCCGGTTATGGAGTTAAAATAGCACGGGGATATTTGGATCCGATCCTGACCGCGAATGTGAATATGTATACGAATTATTCATCTGTTGCCAAAAAATATGTCATGGGGGATACGATATCCTTTACGGCACCGATTGGATATTTTATCAATCCTTTTGATAACACTCAGGTCCCTGTTTTCAGAGATATCAGCGAACCTTCCGTTACCGCCGAAAATTACGCTATCCCCAGCCAGTTTAAGGATAATCTGAGCCAGTCGCTTGGATTAACGCTTCAAATTCCGATTTTTAACGGCCTATCGGCACGATCAAATTACCAAAGGGCGAAGATCCAGTCTGAAAGGGTAAACCTGCAGGCTCAGCAGATAAGGCTTCAGCTTCGTCAGAACATCGAACTTGCCTATAATAATGCTCTTGCCGCCAGCCAGACCTTCGAAGCTTCCAAGAAACAGGTGACCTCCCTTGAAGAGTCATTCAGGGCGACCCAGAAAAGTTATGATCTGGGAGCCAGAAGTTATTTCGATTACCAGGTAGCATCAAACAATCTTTTCAGGGCCAGATCGGACCTGCTGCGTGCGAAATACAATTTCATTTTTACCCAGAAAGTACTTGATTTTTATGTCGGCAAACCTATTACCCTTGAAAACTAATGGCTAAAAGAAAATCAAACCGGTTGCTCACCATTCTCATATCTGTTGCGGTGTTGCTGGTTATCCTCGCTGTGGTCGGGAAGAAATCCGGATGGATCGGAAAACAAAAAGAAATCGAAGTAGAGCTTGCGAAGGTTGAAAATAAAACCATTGTCGAGAAAGTAAGCGCTTCGGGAGATGTTCAGCCGGAAACCGAAGTAAAGATAAGCCCCGATGTTTCGGGAGAAATCATCGACCTTTATGTAAAGGAGGGGGACTCGGTCATCCAGGGCCAGCTTCTGATCAAGATCAGGGCCGATAATTATCTTTCAGCCCTCGACCGGGTAAATGCGCAATTGAACCAGACCAAGGCCAACCTGGCTGAAGCCAATGCCCGGTATGCCAGCGCCGAAGCGCAATTCGAGCGTACAAAATTTGCTTTCGAGAGAAGCAAACAGCTCAGAGAGGAGAATGTAATTTCCGATGCCGATTACCAACTGGCTGAAGCAAATTACAAGGTTTCGGAAAGCGACCTTAAATCAGCAAGGCAGAATATCATCGCGGCCGAGTACATCGTGAAGAGCACGGAGGCCTCTGTGAAAGATGCGTCAGAAACCCTAAGAAAGACAAATGTTTATGCCCCGGCAAACGGGATTGTGTCAAAACTGAGCGTGGAAAAAGGAGAGAGGGTGGTAGGGACATCCATGATGACGGGAACAGAAATGCTCCGCATTGCCGACCTGAATCTGATGGAAGTGCAGATCGATGTAAATGAAAATGACATCATCAGGGTTTCGCTCGGGGATACGGCAATCATCGATGTGGATTCCTACAGTTATATTGATAAAAAATTCAAGGGATTGGTGACTGAGATTTCAAACACTGCCAACACGAAACCTACACCGGAAGCGGTAACCGAGTTTAAAGTCAAGGTAAGGATATTGCATGAATCCTATTCCGATCTTCTGGAGAAGAATAATTACCCGTTCCGTCCCGGTATGACGGCGAGCGTTGAGATAATCACCGATATCAAGGATAATGTCCTGTCGGTGCCATTGTCGGCGGTTACAACCCGCAGCCCGGGCGAAGTAAAAAATAAAGAAGATAATAAGGAGGGTAAAGAAAGTGAAGCAGGCGGAAATGCTGTTAAATCCGATACAACTTCTGCGGCCAGTGATGTGGAAGTGGTTTTTGTGAATGAAAACGGGAAGGCAAAAAAAGTAACCGTCAAGACCGGGATCAGTGATTACGACAATATTGAAATTATCGAAGGTCTTGCAGCAGGCCAGGAGGTTGTATCCGGGCCATTTGTCGTCGTTTCAAAAAGACTCCAGGGCGGAGAACCGATAAAATCTTTGGCGGATAAAAACAACCGCAACCAGGGAAAAAACGAAGCCGGCGTGACCGTTACCGTTGACTGATTTATATCCGTTCTGATATATTTATTGCTTAGATTTGGCCATTATGGGCCATGCAAGCCTCAGGAGAATTTTAGTAATCCAGACAGCATTTCTGGGGGATGTGATCCTGGCAACTTCCGTCATCGAAAAACTCAACCAGCATTACCCTGAATCGATGATTGATTTTTTGCTTCGAAAGGGAAATGAGCAAGTACTGGCAAATCACCCTTTCCTGAACGAGGTCCTGGTATTCGATAAGGCATCGGGTAAATACCTGAACCTCCTGCGCCTCATTTCTAAGATCCGGAAAAAACATTACGACCTGGTCATAAACCTGCAGCGTTATGTATCAACCGGATTAATTACCGTGCTTTCCGGAGCTTCCATTACAACCGGTTTCAATAAGAATCCCTTATCGCGGTTTTTCAGTATCAGGGTTAAGCATTCATTCAACGGAATTCATGAAGTCGAACGAAACCATGAGCTTATCAAATGGATGACCGACCCTGACTATTTAAAGCCCAGAATTTTCCCGGGAGTGCGGAATTATGAAAAAGTGGAGGTCCTGAAAAATGTTCCTTACCTCTGCCTTGCCCCGGCTTCAGTCTGGTTTACTAAGCAATTTCCGGTCGAAAAATGGGCGCAGCTTGCCGATGCGATCCCCGGCCATTTGTTCGTTTACCTGGTTGGGTCTCCCAATGACCGGGACCTGGGGGAAAAGATAAGGTTATCGAGCAGGAATGATAAAATCAGGAACCTTTCCGGTGAACTGGATGTTCTCGATACTGCGGCCTTGATGGAATCCGCTGTATTGAATATTGTGAACGATTCGGCGCCGATGCATATTGCTTCTGCGATGAATGCCCCTGTTTGTGCCATATACTGTTCAACCATCCCTGGCTTCGGCTTCGGCCCTTTGTCCGACCGGTCATATATAATTGAGAAGGAAGAAAATCTTTATTGCAGGCCGTGCGGAATTCATGGCAGGTCAACCTGCCCGGAAAGTCATTTCAGGTGCGCGATGGATATCGATGTCAGCAAAATCACGGCGAAAGTTATAGATGAAATCCGGTTTACCGGGAAGATGTCATAATTTAAGCAGGTCGTGATCCCTGAGAATCCTGTACATGCTCATCACCGGAAGCCCAACGACATTAAAATAGGATCCTTCAATTCTCCGTATGCCGATCATTCCGATCCATTCCTGAATCCCGTAGGCGCCGGCTTTATCGAAAGGCTTGTAATGATTGATGTAATGACCGATTTCCTTATCCGACAGATCGCGGAAGAATACCCTGGTTGAATCACTTGCTGTATGAAGCCGGCCGTTAAATGCAATGCATATCCCGGTAACGACTTCATGGTCCCTGCCCGATAATTTTTTTAGCATTTTCCCGGCTTCTTCTGTGCCGGATGGTTTGCCAAGTATTTCCCTGTCGAGGATCACGGTTGTATCGGCGGTCAACAGGATCTCATGAGAATAACGCTCAATACAAGACGCTGCCTTCTTTTCGGCCAGGAAAACTGCCGCATCTTCGGGCCGGACAGAGACAGGCACTGTTTCATCCGTTTCAATTTCCACGACTGAAAAATCCAGGCCCATATCCTTCAGCAGTTGCTGACGCCTTGGAGATTTACTGCCGAGCAGCAGAGGGTAGCGGGTTTTGATCATTTTTAAATTACGGAATTCAAACATAATGAAATCAACCGAAATTAGATATATCTTAATTTTATTTTGAACGGATGGGTTTCAGGTATTAAATTGAGAGCTGTAATGGATGGATAATGGGCAAATTTTTTCCGGTACTGGTCTTTATTATCTTCCGGATCATATCCTTTGGGGAAGCACAATCCTGGCAATCTTTATATGACGGATTGCTCGAACATTATAAGTCAGGAGATTATGAACTTGTAAGCGCCCAATTTCCCGCCTGTCTTGAACTTGCCGAAAAAGAGCATGGAAAATCCTCCAAAGCATATGCATATACATTGAAACTAGCCTCGGGAGCATTCTATGAAACCGGAGAATATGACCAGGGAATAAGGTCAGGACAACAGGAACTTGAGGTCTTGTCACAGATCATCGACACCGCTTCCATTGACTATGCGAATTCAGTTCATATGCTTGGACTGAACTATTTAGGGGCTGGAAAATTTGGTGATGCCCTTGGGTTTTTATTGAAGGCGTCATTAAGGTTCCACAGTCATTATGGTGAAGCATCCGAGTCCTACGCAATCATTCTTTCTGAACTCGGCGATGTTTATTCAGGGCTTGAAAATTATGGATCCGGCATTGATTGCCTGGAAAAAAGTCTGGAAGTATATAATAAAGCAGGAAGCCTTACGGAAAATTATATTTATACAATTCAAAGTGCAGCTAATTTATACCTGAAAACTTCACAATTCAAAGCCGCATTTCAGAAGGCAACTTTGCTTCAGGGCCTGCTTATCGATAATGGACTGGAAAAAGAAAGAATTTATGGCGATAATCTTCTCGCTGGCGCCGAAGCAGCTAAAGGTCTTGGTGACCATTTTAATTCAGCGAAGTATTATTCGGAATACCTCAGGTTTCTCATTGCGAACGGTAGCGCCGGATCCGGCGAGTATGTATATGCCGTCCACGAACTTGCAGCAATTTATCAGTCTATCGGCAACCTCAGCTCCTACGACAGTCTTATAAATGCCAACAGGGATATTCTGGTTTCATCGTCTGGCGCCCGGGACACCGGTTTTTCCGGATATCTAAACCTGGCTGTCATGTATCAGAATAAGCGACAATTCAAGGATGCAGAATCGGCGTATAAAGATGCTTTCCTGATCATGCAAAATAATCCTGATCAGGAATTAAGTCTCAGGGGCACGCTTTACGAAAATTACGCGCTGCTTAAATACAGCATGAGAGCGTATGATACCGCTCGGCAACTCATTAATCAGGCCATTGTAATTTTCCGCGGTCAGCCGGATAATACCCATGGA
Organism: Cyclobacteriaceae bacterium; assembly: GCA_035292565.1. Lineage (GTDB taxonomy): Bacteria > Bacteroidota > Bacteroidia > Cytophagales > Cyclobacteriaceae > DATDPY01. The sequence goes on from DATDPY010000075.1 coordinate 8,168, forward strand.
CTGGCTTCAGCCCTTAATATCCGGGGAATGATATTTAAAACCGCAGGGGAATTGAAACCCGGCAAAGAAAGCCTGATTGAAGCTCTCAGGCTTTGTTCCTCATCGGACAGGAAGGAAACCGATTTGCATGCAAAGATCCTTGAGAACCTTTCAACGGTTGAACTCGAATTGAATCAGATTTCCGGCGCATTAAGTTATATAAAACAGGCAATTGAAATTCGCAGGGTGAATACAGGGGAGAAATCAGCAGAGTATGTGAATGTGCTGAATAGCTATGGCGCGATACTGGGAATGTCAGGAAATTTTGCATCTGCCCTGGATACGATACGCCTTGCATATGAGATTCTTGGTGCCGGCCCGGAGGTGAATGTGGAATTAGGCAATCAGATAATCACAAACCTGGGCTCAATCGGTCTGGCGTCAGGAAATTCCTCCCTGGCAGATTCATTATATGGCATTGCCCTTAAAGCTGCTGTCGAATTTTACGGGGCCGAAAGTTTTGAATCCGGGAAAATCATGATAAATCTGGCCAGGGCGCGGGAAGCCTTAGGCCGTTACCGTGAAGCTGAATCTGACTACAGAGCCGGGATAAGGATCATGTCGGCTCAGGCAGGGCCAAAAGATTCTGAATACCTGAGCGCCTCCAATGCTTTTGGGAAATTTTACCAGGTAATGGGAAATTACGAGGAAGCTGAAAGAATTTACAGCGAAATTATTGAGGGGACTTCGGATACCCATCCAATTTATGGAATTACCCTGCAAAACCTTGCCACATTATATCAATTGCAGGAAAATTACGGGAAAGCCGAACCCCTTCTGATCGAAGCACTGCGGCTCGACAGCCTATATAAAGGCCCGGGAGATCCCGGTTATGCCGTTTCACTGCAAAACCTGGCTTCCCTGTATCAGAAAACCGGTCGTTCAGCATCTGCCGAGTCCTTATTCATGAAAGCGTTAAAGATTGATGAAATGGTTTATGGAAAATTTCATCCTTCATACGCAAGAAAGCTTTTTAACCTGGCAACTTTATACCAGGATGCAGGAAAATATGATCTTGCCCTTCCCTTAATGCAGGAATCGGCGGCTATCCGGAAAGAATTATTCGGTTCGGATCATCCTGATTATGCCTACGGACAATTCGGACTGGCAATGATCAGTGACCTGCTGGAAAGAGATGATGAAGCAAGATCGTGTTACCAGGAAGCTTTGCGGATTTACCTGAAACAGTTCAGGGAATTATTTCCTGCATTAAGTGAAAAAGAGAAAACAGCCTTTTATAACAAATTCCAGCCAGTTATTGAAGCTTACCGGGATTTTGCGATAGAGTATGCCGGGAAGGATGGATCGGTATTATCCGATCTTTACGACCTGCAGCTCGAAACCAAAGCTATCCTTCTCAATTCTTCCTCCAAAACCAGGGCCAGGATCCTGAACAGCGGCGACGGGGAGCTGGTAAATCTTTTCAACCAGTGGGTCTCGATGAAGGAGCAAATTGCACGGTTGTACCGGTATACAAATAGTGAACTAGCAATACAGGGAATTGATATTCGATCGCTGGAACGAAAATCGAATGATCTGGAAAAAGAATTATCAACAAGATCAGAGATTTATAATAGTTTATCGGATACTAAAGCTATTCGCTGGAAAGATATCAGGTCTACGCTTGGTCCGGGTGAGGGGGCGATCGAGATCATCCGGATCAGGAAGAATTTAAGGAATGATTCGATCATTTATGCCTGCCTGGTGATTGTTTCCCGGGAGCAATCGGAAAATCCTCTGCTGGTTACCTTCCCCGACGGTAACCTGATGGAAACCAGGGGTTATCACAGGTATTTCAATTCGATTAATTATCATCTTGAAGATACTGAATCTTATGCGGTTTATTGGGAACCTCTTGATCATGTGCTTGGCGGAATCAACACATTATACATAAGTTCCGATGGCATCTTTAATAAGATAAATCCCAATACCCTATATGACAACGTATCGAAAAAATATATCCTGGAAAAATATAAAATTGTTTTTGTCAGTAATACAAGAGATATCCTGAAAAGTGGACAGAATATTCAATCCTCAAAAACCGCCGAACTTTTAGGATATCCCGATTATAAATCAGGGATTATTGGAGAAGTTTCACAGGGAAATACGACCGAACAGAATCCGCACCTGAGAGAATCATTCGGATCGGGGATTGCTTTATTGCCTGGAACAAAAAGGGAAGTAGAATACATCGACTCCCTGTTTAAACACAACAACTGGAAGACGGGGATATATACAGGGCAGGAGGCCAGCGAGGACCTGATAAAAAAAATTAAAGATCCGGGTATATTGCACGTGGCCACGCATGGTTTTTTCCTTCGGGATGATACGCCTCGTAGAAATGTGATGGAAGATGATCCGGCAGGAGAATCAGCTTTGGCCGGCCATCCCTTATTGCGGTCCGGGCTTCTCCTGGCCGGAGCAGAAAAAGGGCTAAAGGGAAACGCCGGGATTACCGATGAGGATGGCAATGACGGGATCCTTACAGCATACGAAGCCATGAATCTTTCGCTGGATCGTACAAGCATTGTTGTTTTATCAGCGTGTGAAACAGGGCTCGGGGAAATTAAAAACGGGGAAGGAATCTACGGGCTGCAAAGAGCTTTTATCGTTGCGGGATCGTCGAACCTAGTCATGAGCTTATGGAAAGTAGATGATACCATAACGCAGGAGTTGATGACTGGCTTCTATTCCGAATGGCTGAATGGCAAAAGCTTGTTCGATGCCTTTCGTGAAACCCAGATCAGGATACGGCACAACAACTCCGAACCTTATTTCTGGGGAGCATTTATCCTCGTTGGGAATTAATAAAAGGATTCCGGATTTATTCATTATAATTTCATGATACTTTCTTTCAGTATATGGCCAGGGATGTTAAATTTATATAATCGCCCGGAAGAACATTGAAGGATAAATGAACAAAACAGACCATTCACCTCACTATCTGCTGATTTACCTTCGTCAGCCTGTCTCCTCCATAATTTTATGCATGGGGTTGACTTTATCCGCTGCATTTGCACAGGAAAGGAGTAAGGTGAGCGGTTTGATCAACTCGGATCAATATACCGAGTTCGCACCCTCGATAAGTGCGGATGGCAAAACCATGATTATTGAAAGCAACCGTACGGGGACCTGGAAATTATACGAATCGAAATTATTGGATCATGGGAACTGGTCGGAGCCCGAGTTCCTTGAAAATATCAATACGTTTGGCGATAGTACCGATCTGATCGGGGGGCCGAGCATCAGTTACGACGGCAATCTTCTATACTTTTTTTCGTCATTTAAACAGGGTCATGGGAGTGAGGATATATATATAAGTACAAGAGAAGGTGATACATGGGGAACACCGGTTAATATAGGGCCCCAGATCAATACCGAAGGATATGAAGGTTTCCCCTCGGTAAGCTCTGATGGTAAAACACTTTATTTTACAAAGATTAAATCCAAGATTGAGGATAAAACATTCACTGAAACCTGCTATACAATTTACCAGTCAAAAAAAGATGTGAATGGCAACTGGATCACTCCGCAACCTTTACCCTATCCAGTAAATAATATATGCGATAAAGCCCCAAGGATCATGGCCGACAACAGGACCCTGATATTCTCTTCCTACCGGCCTGGTACGGTGGGAAGCTATGACCTTTGGCAGTCGCAAGTGGATGACGATGG
>DATDPY010000076.1:0-8131 GCA_035292565.1 Cyclobacteriaceae bacterium
AGGGCTTCGCCCATTTTTTCAGCTAATTCTTCCCGTCCGGCAGCTTTTTTCCAGTCCTGCTTTGGTTTTAATAAGACCATAAGGTCAGAGGCCTCAATCGGCATAGGATCGGTTGGAATTTCTGATGACCCGATCTTTGAAACCACTTCTTTCACTTCATCCGGGAAAGCCTTACGCAGGATGTCTCCTGCTTTTAATGAGACATCTACACTATGTGACAAACTGCTTCCTGTGAGCACTCGCATTTCCACAGCAAAGTCGCCTTCTTCAAGGGTAGGGATAAACTCGCCACCCATATCAAAGAACAACAACAAACTCATTAAAAATAATCCAAATGCCGCTGATACTATTTTAAACTTGTGATTCATAGCTCCACGAATGATAGGTTCGTAAGTCCGGTGAAATAAATCCATCATCCGGTCTGAAAAGTTTCTTTTATGTTGGGTATTCTTGCTTAGAAAAAGAGCCGACATCATAGGGATATAGGTAAGGGATAGAATGAAAGCCCCGAGAATAGCGAAACTTACCGTCTGTGCCATTGGCCTGAACATTTTTCCTTCGATTCCAACCAGAGTAAGAATCGGGATATATACGATAAGTATAATAATCTCGCCAAACGCGGCTGATGTTCTTATTTTGGAGGCCGATTCGTAAACCTCCATATCCATTTCCTGTTGCGTCAGTCTTAAAGTTTTTATTTTAGAATGTATTGATTTTCCTGTTATGTGATGCAAGGTCGCTTCCACAATGATGACTGCTCCGTCCACAATTAAACCGAAGTCAATCGCCCCGAGGCTCATCAGGTTGCCGGATACTCCGAACAAGGTCATCATCGCTACGGCAAAGAGCATAGAGAGCGGTATTACGGAGGCTACAATGAGACCAGCGCGCAGATTGCCAAGAAACAATACCAGTAAGGCAATAACAATCAAAGCCCCTTCAATCAGGTTTTTCTCAACGGTTCCAATGGCTCGTCCAACCAAAGCGCCGCGGTCAAGGAAGGTTTCAATGGTTACGCCCTCCGGTAACGATTTTTTGATTTGTTTCATGCGTTCTTTCACCTTATTCACGACAGCGTTTGAGTTTTCCCCCTTCAGCATCAAAACGATAGCGCCCACTACCTCGCTTTCATTATTATAAGTCATAGCGCCATAACGGTTTGCATGACCGAAGCGAATTTCGGCTACATCGCGGATCAGGATGGGCATTCCCCTGTTGGTGTTTTTGATCACAATCTTTTGGATGTCCTCTATGGAATTGATCAATCCCTCGCTGCGGATGAACCAATTGTTCGGATTTTTATCGATATAGGCGCCGCCGGTATTTTGATTGTTTCGTTCAAGGGCGGTGAACACGTCGGGTATGCCGAGGTTGTTGCTTCGCAATTTGTCCGGGTCAAGGGCTATCTCGTATTGTTTCACATAGCCGCCAAAACTGGCAACATCCGCCACGCCCGGAATTCCCAGCAGTTGCCTTCGTACAATCCAGTCCTGGATGCTGCGAAGCGCCATGGCGTCATATTTTTTTTCATAACCCGGAATGGGGCGAACAAGGTATTGGTATATTTCACCCAGGCCTGTGGTGACCGGGGCCATTTCCGGAACGCCGATACCGGAGGGTATTTGGCCCGCGGCCAGCGCCAGGCGTTCGTTCACCTGCTGTCTTGCCCAGTACACATCCACATTGTCGTGAAAAACAATGGTCACGACCGAAAGCCCGAACCGTGAAAAACTCCTGATTTCTTCTATTTCAGGAATGGTCGACATCGTCATCTCCACGGGAAAGGTGACGAGTCTTTCAATATCAAGGGCCGATTGGGAAGGCGCCGAGGTAATAATCTGAACCTGGTTGTTGGTAATATCCGGCACGGCGTCAATTGGCAGACGTACCAGGGAATAACTTCCCCATCCAATCAGGGCCAGGGTGAGCAGGCCGATGACCAGTTTATTTTTTATGGAATAAAGAATGATCTTATCTAACATGCTTAGGTCGCTTTATGGGCTCAACCTTTCATTGTTTTTCTCTCTGGTTTTTGTTTTTGTGATTTGCCATTTTAATATCCATAACAGCAAAACCATCGACAATGATGAATGCCCTTTTGTAAACAATACACGTAATTAGGAAAGAGGTCTAAAACCGGCCTTGGAATTTAGGCGGTTGCCAGATTTTAGTAATGAAGGACGTGATTAATGAAAATTCGTATGCCGGGAACTTCTACTCATAAAAATATCCCGAAATTCTCAATAGTATATTTAAAGTCGGCAGGTTGAAATGAACAACCGGGCAGGTGTTGCAGGTTACGAAAGGCGAACAGGCTCCGCATCCGTCTTTGTCGCCACCCTGGTGGGTTTTATTGTCCGCCTGGTAAATCATTTCCGATTTGATCGCGTCTTTTGGGCATTGATCAAATACGCAACAGGGAATGACTGCAAGTAACAGAATATAAACTGATAATATGACTACAATATCCTTCACCCTACAAACATAATTAATCGCAGTGAAAATTCACATGCAAATTTTCCAAATTACATTCTGCTTTTTCGCGGGATTGTTCCAAATTTTACTCATTTATTGGAAATCCGTTATTCATCCAGTCAATTTTTAAATTGTGCGGGAGAAACAGTAGTTTATGGTTTGTAAATTTCATCTCATTGAGAAGCATAAATGCGGGACGGATGTTCGGGCAATCGGCAAAGGGACAACAACCGCAGTAAATAACAATATTTTTATCCCTTGACAGATTATACAATTGTTGTCTAAATTTTTCTAGGTTTTTTTTCTCCTTTACCTGACCTATATCAACCGAGCTTTTAATGAGCTCAATAGGGCCGATGCTGAATATTACCGGTTTTTGGCTGTGGGGATCATTGATTATTCTTGCCAATTCGGCAGGATCCATCAACTGCTTTTCAGTCCAGGGTTCAATTTCATCCTGAGAAGAATTTAACGCATACGGAAATGCTGCAGCGGCAAATAACAGGCTAAACGCGATTATCACTTTCATTCTATATTGACTTTATGTGGTTTAACGTCCCCCTGTGATTAGAATTAACATCATCGCTATCATCAAAGCGCCCATAGCCACTCCACCCCAGATTAATCCATCTGACATATCCATTTTAGTATTTTCGTCATGCATTTTCATTTCACTATGAACAAATTGCTGTGGATTTTTTTGAAATGTTTTCAGACATTCCCCGGTATCAAAATAATAAATCATTTTATTATAACTGAAAGCATACGCGCTATCGGCGTTCACATTCATTCCGCACACCGGATCAGTATAAGTATCCATTTGATGCCCCTTGCTCATATCCATTCCCGTTCCCATCGGGTGCATCATCATGCAGGATGTGGTAAGAAGGATAAGCATAAATAAGATACCCGACAGGCGGAAAATATTTTTAAACATAGATTCGAAATTACTAATTCCAGCGAAACTTTGCCAACAGAATTTTGATAATGTCCGGAAAACAGACGTTCCATAGGTAATTGAAAAAAAAAATTTAGCCTCAGATTTTTCAGGGAACCGTAATGACCACCTTGCCGGTTGTATTGCCGGATTGCAGCATGCGAACTCCTTCAACAAGCTCCGAAAAAGGAAGGACATGGCCAATGCCGGGTTTGCCGAGATCCAATTCCTCAAGCCGTGACAGGTATTTCTTCAGGTTTTCCTTCTGTTCATAAAGATAAATCAGGTTAAAGCCCATAACTGATTTATTCCACTGGGTCAGCCTCATTGGATCGAGCAGGGGCCGTCTGAAATATTTCCTGATCATTTTCCAGTAGTTGGGCCGGTCGCCATGGGTCATAAAACTGGCCGATCCATATACAATCATCCTTCCCTCATACCCCAGAATCCTGAAACTGTCCCTGAAAATTTCTCCCCCGATGGGATCAAGGACGATATTCAACACGCGGTCACCCAGGGCCTTCTTCAAATCCTCCCGGAAAGCTGGTGTTCTAACAATAAAGGCATCATAACCTTCCTTTTTCAACTGCTCAGATTTGGAGGCATTCCCGATCGATCCGATTGTATAAGCATTGAAGCGTTTAGCAATCCGGTTGGCCATTGTGCCCACACCCCCTGCTGCCGAATGGATGAGCACCGTCTGGCCTTGGCGGATATCGGCGAGGGTAACCAGAGCATAATAAGCGGTAAGAGCATGCACCAGGTAGGCGGCGCCTTCCTCCATAGTCCATGACGAAGGCAATTTCGTAATATAATGATGGGGGATATTGATAAGGCTTGCATAACCGCCGAACCGCGTAATCCCCATGACCTTGTCTCCTTCCTTGTAATCCGTAACGGCATTGCCGGTGGATTTAACGATTCCGGAATATTCGAGTCCGGGGATAAAGGATACCTTCGGGGCCGCTTTGTAAAGGCCCTGGATGCAGGGGATATCGGCGAAATTCAAACCAAGGGCTTTCACCTCAACGGTAACTTCATCAGAGCCCGGCGCCGGCAGCTCCTCTTCTATCCTTTTAAGGTTCTTCATCGACCCCGGCTTCGGGACCAGGCGATATACCTCGCGATTCATATTCTAAAGACCATTTCTTTCAAATATTATTTATGCAGATTATGGACTAAATTGAGAGAATAATCCTGAAAGGACAAAGCCCAAATTCATAAATTATTCCGTCAGGGATAAAATTTTCCGAAATTTCATTTCGTTATATTTCCGAATAAGCAGGGATTTTACCTGTTATGTTTAATAACCGAATGCCCAGGTATTTTTTTCTCCCCCTTTTCCTTTTTTTTATTGTTGAGTCAACAGTTTCTTATTCCACGCATATCAGGGGAGGATACATAGAAGTGAGCACCGATCCGGCCAGCCTTGTGTGCCAGGTGAAATTGAACTTGTATACCGATATGGGGAGTACCGTTCAGCCTGGCGGCGGAGAAATGGATTTTGGCGACGGCTCAGCCCCGGTGCGCCTCAATCCCGGCAATCCCGACGAGTTCTATCAACTCGACAATGATATGGCTTTAATAATTTTTCATGAATCCCATGCATTTCCGGGGCCGGGCACATATAAAATAAGTTACCGGGAATCAAACAGGAACGGCGGAATTATCAACCTGCCAAACGCCGTCAATACTCCTTTCTGCATTGAGACCATGATCGTGACTGATCCTTTTTTTGGCAATAATTCATCCCCTCATATTGCCAATGTTTTCCCGGTATGGCAGAAATCAAATTCAGATTATTTATACGCTATGTTGGCAACCGACGCCGACCTGGATTCCCTGAGCTATTCACCATCGGTTCCCCTGAAGGATGCCGGACATGAAGTCGATTCATTCTATGTCCCGGCAACCGTAATCGATGATATCATCCAATCGCAAATGTTCGTGACCCCGGTGACGGGAGATATTATCTGGCAGAACGCATCCGGGGAAGGAACGTATCAATACGCGGTACGTATCGATGAGTGGAGGAGACAAAATAACAACCTCGTAAAAATCGGATACGTGATCTTTGATTTCCAGATTTACGTCCTGGAGACGGATAAAATACTTCCACAGATTGCAGGGATCCGCGATACGGCCTTTGTCGCCGGCACATTCCCGGAAATAGATTTCAATGTTTCCGGTGGAAATAACGATAGCATCAGGCTCAGTCTCACCGCCGGCATTCCGCTGCCTGCCCAGGCATATACCAGCTTACCCGATTCAATCTATAATTCTATTCCCGTGAATGGCATTATTTATATTAAAGGCACGGATTTGACAAGGAGATACTATCCGTATAAAATTGTTTTATCGGCTTCCGGAACAGGTACTGATTTTCCCAGGGCTAATCACAATTTATACACATGGTTTACACAAAACTCTTCCTCACCTCTTCCTCCAACAAATCTGAGGGCTGAATTATTATCTGATAATTTGATGCGATTATCCTGGAATGACCCTGCCGGCGACGAAGCAGGTTTTATTGTGGAAAGATCCGATACCTATAATCCCGGCTTCATCAGGATTGCAGCGCTTCCCGGCAATACGGTTTCTTATAACGATGCGTCCATACTCGGTGAAAGAATTTATTCATACCGGATAAAAGCCATTGGAACTGAATTTTCTGCCACAAGCGAAATACTGGAAGTGAACAGCTCCGGGATCATCAGCGGAATGGAAAGCCAGGGAGACCTGCCGGGAATAATTCTTTACCCGAATCCTGCGAAAAATTTTATATCAGTTAGGTTCAGAGGTATTAACCCGGGACTGATCAGGATAAATGTACTGGATATAACTGGCCATGTACGAAAAACCAGTCTTGTCAGAATCCATGACGATGAAGACCCCATTGAAATTGATATCGATTTCCTGGAAAAGGGTTACTACATAATAACCGCTGCTCATTCAGGCGTTTATTATGTAGCCCGTTTCATAAAAAACTGAACCTGCTATCACTGGCTGAGCGATGGTGGCGGGCCCGAGTTGAATCAGGTATTTATCGATTTGCACAGAATTCGTGATATGCGGTTTTTCCCTTTTTTTCTCCGGATTCCATTGACAACCTGAAGGAGTTGCAGGCATCCTGCATCCTATTTAAATCCCGGTAGGCCATCCCCAGGTAATAATACAGGTGCTTAATATTTTTATTAAGTTTCACCGCTTGGTTCAATAACCTCAAGGCGTTTCCGGGTTCATCCTTTTTCAAATAATAGATCCCTTTATTCCGGTATGCCCATCCGTTTGCCGGATTAATTTCGATACCGGCATTGATATCTTTTTCGGCCTTGTCGAGGCTATCGAGCCCAAGGTATATATATCCCCTGTTGTTCAGGTAATATGCATTTCCGGGATTTAAGGCGATAGCCCTGTCAATCCATTCAAGCGATTTTTCTAATGAATCCATTTCTGCGAGTACCAGGGCCATCACATTCATGGCGCCCGGGTTACCGGGATCGATTTCTATAGCCTTTCGAATAATAAATTTTGCCTTGACAGCATCTTCCTTATATAACCACGCCGATGCCATATTGATCCAGGTTTCGGCATTCATTGAATCGAGCGACAATGCCCGTTCAAAACATGACAGAGCGCTGTCATATTCACTCAATTCAAAATATACGGTTCCTTCAAGGAAATGGATTAAGGCCGTATCGGGGAGGAACCTTGAAGCTTCCCGGAGGTCGGCGAGCGACTTCCGGTATTCGCCGGCCGCGTACCGGGCATTCGACCTGTTTAAATAAAATTCGCCGGCGCCGGGACGATTCAGGATTGCTTTGCTGAACGATCTATCCGCTTCATCATACCTGCCCAATTTATAATTTGCATTGCCCAGGTTATTCCAGGCCTCCGCAAAAGATGTATCGAGCCGGAGGCATTCATGATAGTACCGGATGGCTTCCGTATAATTTCCGTACTTCATTTGTTCATTGCCCAGGATGAAAAACCTTTCTTCCTTCGTGGGGAAATTTTTACAGGAAGAGCAAAGAATTAAAAGAAAAAAAACGATTATTCGCCAGGGTATGGCCCGCCTTGGGTAAGTCATACTCACGAGAGGTTTTAAATTTGTTAAAAAATTCTTACTTTGATAGAATTCCAATGTATGTTTCAATAAACTAGTTCGAATTAACTATTAATTTTTTAATAATATGAAGGAAAATTCCATCAATCGGCGGCAATTCCTGGGAACTGCAGGAACGGCTGTTGCGGGGGCTATGCTGATCAATCCCGTGGAGTCATTCGCGTCGTTAAAACGATCGGGCAAAAGCAAGGTAGCGCTTGTGGGAACAGGTATCAGGGGCACCACCTTCTGGGGAAAAAACCTGGTTACAAACTACAGTGATATCCTCGAATTTGTGGGGCTTTGTGATATAAATCCCGGACGCCTCGAGTTTGCCAGGAATTATATGGGAGTATCCTGTAAAGTTTACACCGATTTTGATGAAATGCTGAAAAAGGCAAAACCGGACATCGTCATTGTCACGACCGTTGATGCAACCCATCACGAATTCATTATTAAAGGATTGAAATACGGCGCCGATGTGATCACAGAAAAACCCATGACGACCGATGAAATAAAATGCCAGGCTATTCTCGACGCAGAAAAGGAATCGGGCCGAAAACTGAAAGTGGGCTTCAACTACCGTTACAGCCACCTGGCTACGGCGATCAAGG
>DATDPY010000077.1:0-3371 GCA_035292565.1 Cyclobacteriaceae bacterium
GGGGATTAATAGCCATTAGTCATAATTTGAAGAAAGTGGCCCTTCAACACGCAGCCTGAAAAACCGATAAGATAATAAATGGGGCAACAAAAAAATCTTGTCCGTAATCAAAATAGGACTTATTGGACAACCCCAAACTCCGAATCGATAAATGGTATTCATTACATTTTCATGATAATGTTTACTTTCGACATCCGATTTGATACTATTTAATGCTCTCAGCAATAATTATCCGGGAAGCCGTCATTGATCCACTGTCGAATCTGGGAGATCCTGCAGGATGATGATGAGCTACCCGGAGGCATTCTCACATAACCTTCCTCCCCCGTGACCACGCCCATCAGCATTCCATTTGATGCAACCAGTGAAACATCCTGATAATTTTCAAGATATATGCCGCCCTGGGCATTCGTGCCGCTATGGCATCCGGAGATCGCACAATTGGATTGTATGACAGGCAGGATATCTCTTTGAAAACAGGCGCGCGGGTTTACCCAGGTGCTGTCCACCGGCCCCTGAGGATTTGTACCCGGCGTATTGGAGCATATGATTCTTTCTGCGCCCTGTTCTATCCACAATCGTATGATCATCCGGCTCTCTTCCGACAAAGGCTGATCAGGAGGCATGGCCTCTTCACCCCAGAGTGCGGCAATTGAATTATATGCAGGACTTTCTAATGGGGAACCCGGGACAATAGCAGCCATGATCCCTTCAAAGTTCGTAAAGTTATATTCCTCTTCGTCGTTTCCGTTATGACATCCTGATTTACCACAGCTCGCCTGAAATATAGGAAGGACCTCGGTATCAAAGCAAACTCTGGGAAACTCACTCAGATCTTCAGGTTCATGGCGACAGGAAAGGATTCCGGCAATGATAAAAATCACAACCAGGACTATTGCATGAAGCATCTGCCTGATATTAGTTTGTTTAATCCGTATGTCCATTTAAATTATCTGGTTGTCATGAAGTTTATTACCCCGATTATTGATAAACAATTCGCAAATGCCGCGCCTCAACGGAAATACACGGATTTACTTATACCCGCCATAAAGAGCAATAATCAACATGAATACTTGTCCTGTTCCTGATATAGAACAGAATGCCGGATTAAATTCCCCCTCTTCCACTTAAAAAAAATATGAACAACAATGATCTCCGATTTTCCGGTATCCCCATTTCCGCTTATAAATGCGGTCCATGGACAGGTTAATGGGAAAAAGCCGGCCGTTATCCGTGTGACCTGATACTAAAAATCCAGAACGGAGATACGCTTCCTATTCATTGGATTGAGTTACGATTGAAGACCTTCACAAATATTTTTTTAATCCGGTTGAATTTCTCAGAACCAGGTTAGGTGAGTAATTTAATTATGCACATGTCTGTATATTATTCATGAATAAGTTCATCTTTATTTTGTTTTTGATCTCAGTTTTTTGTCATTGCATTCGCTTTTCGTTTTTCATTTCCATGAATTTTGCAATCAGCTTTTCCGGTCTTTTAATACTGTTATAAGTCCATTTCAGCCGTAATTCGTCTTTCTCTTCTTCCGTAAGCTGCCATGAAATTCCCGATTCCCTCAGCCGTTTCGTAAGTGCATAAAGAATGATCCCTCCCGCGACCGACAGGTTAAAGCTTTCGGTAAATCCTGACATCGGAATTTTCAGGAAGGTATCGGCCTCTTCTGAAACGATCATGGAAAGGCCTTCCTTCTCGCCTCCGAAAAAAATAGCCAATTTCTTCGTGATATCGATCTCATCGGGATTATAGTCGTTATTGTGCGGGGAAGCGGCGACGATCCTGTATCCTTTTTCACGGAGCGCCTTGATACAACGTTCGGTATTCTTGCCGGCCCCGTCATATAAATTCACATCGATCCATTTGTCGGCCCCTTTCGCAATGCCTTCCGATAATTTGTATTTATTGTAATTCTCAATGATATGAACGTCCTGGATGCCAAAACAGTCCGCGGTTCGGATAAGCGCGCTGGCGTTTCTTTCCTGGTAAATATCTTCGGCAGCCGCGACAATATGCCGGGTACGTAATTTTAATACCTCTTCGAATCTCTGCTTCCTCTCGTGGCTCAGGTATTGCTCAAGGAATTCCAACAGAAGTTTTTTGTCCTCAATTTTTGTTACCGATAAATCGATTCGTCCCAATGAAATATCTCTTTAATAAGATAAAGTAAATATAACAATAAATAAAAGTTACTCGGTGGCCAGTCAAAATCAAAAGCTTTTCACAAATCCGGGATAAATGAATGCCTATTGCTTGGAGGTCTTGATACCGGTACCTAGATTGGTGCAATAACTTTTAGAAGAGTCATGTCTGCCGGGAAAAAGAATATGCTCATTCTCGGAATTGGGAACGATATCCTCATGGATGACGGCATTGGCCCGGCACTCGTAATGGAACTTGGGAAAAAAGTCCATGATCAGGGCATCGAATTTCAAACCATTCTGGAAGGCGGTATGGAACTGCCTGAGATCATCAGGGACTATGAGCAGGTCATCATAATCGATGCGATAAAGACGGGGAAAGGAACCCCCGGGTCTGTCCTTCATTTTACGCCTGCAAATTTTGTCGAGACTTCCCACCTCTCAAATGTTCATGATACATCCTTCCTGACATCTCTCAAGCTTGGCGAACAACTGGGCATGAAAATTCCTTTACAGATCGATATTATTGCCGTGGAGATTATGGAGGACCGGACTTTCGGCACCGAATTCTCTCCGGAAATCCGGAATCGATTCAGCGAAATATTTGAGCAAGTGCTGGATATTATTAAGAAGCTGGTGTGAGGCGGCAGGAAGCAGGAGATAAGCAGCAACTAAACTACTGATCAACCAGTTGGCAAAGGCAGTTGGCAATTTCGATTTCCCCGAGAATTACGATGAACCCGGAAACTTGTGTATATTGAACATGGAACCTGGAACTTGGATATTGCAACCTACTCCGCCATTTCAACCGCAAAGAGCCCGTCTACCTGCGCCAGGATCTGCTGATCAGTGAAATGACGTCCTTTGATAGCGCCCGATGGGCATGCTGCCACGCAAACTCCGCATGCCTTGCACAAGGCCGATATTACATGACTCTGTTTCTTGTCTTCGATGAATTCGATCGCGCTGTATGGACAAAGCGTATTGCATAACCGGCAACCCGAGCATAATTCGGTATTTACTTCCGAATACAGGGCATCCACCTCGATCTTTCCCTTGGCCACCCTGGCCAGGACCCGTGCTGCTGCAGCCCTTGCCTGTGCCACGGTGTCAGGAATATCTTTCGGCGCCACACAGGTCCCGGCAATAAAAATCCCGTCGGTAGTCGTGGCTACCGGTTCCAATTTTGGATGACTTTCAATGAACCACCCGTCC
>DATDPY010000078.1:0-9247 GCA_035292565.1 Cyclobacteriaceae bacterium
GGCCAGTTCACTGAGCGCCCGGTTTTCATAATCCATTACTTCAGTTTCAAGCTGGCTTACTGACGACATTCCGGCGGCGGTAGGCGTACTTTCAAAAAACAGGGTAGCAAAATCTTTTACTCTCTGGTCCCGGTCGTTTGAATAAACCGGATGATCTTTCCCATCAAATGCAAGGGGCGTAAACAGGTCTTTCCCTGTTTGTTGGGTTAAGTATGCGGCATAATCGTTGAGTGTTTTCTTCAATTCTTCCCCCTTCTGCTGATTAATCATCAGGTTAGCCACTTTATCCTGATCTTTCGCTCCAACAATTTGACCGTTTTCGTCTCTTCCACCGGTTATAGCGATCATCGTACCTTTCAGTGAATCGCAATAGGCGATCACTTTTCTGGTTTCCGTCCGAATGGCTTTAGCTTTAGTCAGAATCGCAGCATCTCCGGCCCTGTTACCTCTCTTTTCAACTTGCTGTTCAATATTACTGACGAGTCCCGAATTCTTAACATCATTGGACTTCACCTGTTTTTCAAGACTCTCGTTTATAAAAATAAATCTTTCAAGCACTGAATTACTTACCTGTAATGCCAGCAATGCTGTATAAAACAGGTACATCATTCCGATCATTTTTTGACGAGGAGTTTCTTTCCCGTGACCCATAGTCTTTTAATTTAAATAGTTAAGACTTCAAAGCGGTTAGCATATTTCCATAGACCTTATTCAAAGCCGATATGTTTGTGGTCAACTTGGAAATTTCCCTGTTGAATGATTCCGCATCCTGCGTGGCTTTTGTCATGCCATCCAGGGAGGAAGTCAGGCTTGAATAGAACGAACCCATAGCTTTGACATGTTTATTGGTATCCTGCAATTCCAATTCATAAACAGCATTCAAAGCCTCAAGATTTTTCGTAACGGTTTGTACCTGTGTATGATATTCCTTGGCATCTTTCGCGGAATTAGCCATATCTGCCGTAGCCGAATTAGAGACCTGGGCCATTTCCTGCATGGCCTTTAAGGTAACCTCATATGATTTATTCACATTGCCCATGAGGTCCGCTGATTTTTTCAGGTTCGCGGTATACTCAGAAGTCACGGCGCCTACATCGCCCATGTTGGCCATCTTCGCAACATTATCTGATAATCTTCGCATTCCGTGACCGAGGCTTTCAACCAGTTCAGGACCAATCTTGGCATCCTCCAGCATCTTATCAAGCTTTTGTGAAACTGCATCGCCTGAGCCTCCCTTTGAAATCATTTTCTTGGATTCCCTTGGACCACCTTCATAGTCTTCAGCAAGTTCCGGGTAAACCTTAGTCCAGTCTACTTCATGAGATGCCGGCTCAAATGCACTGAGGAAGAATATGACAGCTTCAGTACTGAGACCAACGCCTAACATAGCTGACGCACCGGGCAGGTGGAGGATCTTAAACATGGCTCCCATAATAACGACTGCTGCGCCAATTCCATAAACCTTGGGCATAATTGTTTTGTACATGAGATCCATGAAACTACCTTTATTATTGCTCATATTCGTAATGGTTTTTTGGTTATTGAAATCTCAAGTTATAAAAAAAAAATTAAATACAATATTAAGGTTCATTAAAACTCGGTCCCGGCAGAACGTCCGAGATAAGTCATTGCACAACGGAAACCGATAAAGGCACGAGTAGTATCCTTGTATTCATATGCCCGCGTTCCTGTTTCGCAGAAATAGGCGATATCCTTCCATGAACCGCCCCTGATTATTTTCCTGGGTTCATCCTGGTCGAAATAAGTCGGGTTCAGGTCCCATACCAATGGAACGGATGAAGGATGATATGCATCCTCACACCATTCGGAAACATTGCCCGACATTTCAAATAATCCGTAATCGTTTGAAAAGAATGAATAAACCGGAGCCGTATAGGCATACCCGTCATCGAAGTAGTTCCCGCGGCCGGGTTTGAAGTTTGCCAGCAGACAGCCTTTGGCATTTCTTATGTAAGGATTACCCCAGGGATACTTGGCCATATCGCGTCCGCCCCTGGCTGCATATTCCCATTCTGCTTCCGTTGGCAGCCTGAAATCAGGCATTGGCCATTCACCCCTGCCAGCCCTGTAGTCATTAAGGTATGCCGTTCTCCAGCGGCAAAAATATTTTGCAGCCTCCCAATCAACCCCGACAACCGGGTAATTATCGAATGCGGGATGGGAATAATAATAAACCATCAGTGGATCGCCCAGGTGATGTGTGAAATCATCGACCCATACCGTGGTATCGGGATATAATTCCGCCATGACGAAATCCTCGCCAAGCACGCTTAGGGAATCTTCGAAGATATTGTTCACAAACTGGCGGTATTCATTGTTTGTGATCTCCGAGTCATCCATAAAGAATGCCCCAATGGTAATCTGCTTGTTAAAATTAATTTGTGTATGGGCGACATCTTCATCAGCCTGGCCCATGTGAAAGGTACCGGCGGGAACAGGAACCATGCCATAGGGTACCGGCATGCCTGTATATTCCCTTCCCTGAACTCCGATTACTTCGCCCCTGTCATCACGGGATCTGCCGCCAAAAAGGCCGCAGCCTCCCAATAACATACTTGAAAAGACTAGGGACAGAAAAACCCGATAAATAACACGCATATTATTCATAACACCTGCTAATTAAGTCAATTCAAACTGATTTCCTAAAATTCAACTGTAAAACGCTATTCTCAGAAGTTTATATAATTGAACTGATTTCTCAATCTTATAACGGATAAAATTAATATCTATTTTAATTAAAATGATAATTCCAGAATAAAAATTGTATTATTTTTAATAAAAACAAAATTTTTTCAAGAATTAGTGCCTGAATCTGGGGGTTCTGATGATCTTATGTTCCGCGCTGCCAAGCACAGGGAGGGTATAACTAAGCAGGAATTCATGTGATGTGGGCTGTTTGGCCTCCTGGGCATTGATAACATAATCGAATCCATACCCGACCTTAAAGGAATCATCCCTCATAAAACTGTACCCGATCACCCCTACCATGGAATCAGACTGCCGGTAGGAAATCCCTCCCCAAAGCCGGTCG
Organism: Cyclobacteriaceae bacterium; assembly: GCA_035292565.1. GTDB lineage: Bacteria > Bacteroidota > Bacteroidia > Cytophagales > Cyclobacteriaceae > DATDPY01. The sequence continues at coordinate 3,053 of DATDPY010000078.1, forward strand.
CGAATTGTAGCCAATAGTGATAATTCAAAAGAAAAGGTATTCAGGTCGGTTTTAACCATAAATGACGGTTTAAGAACAATGTCATAGTTCAGGTCATAAGAATAACCGCCTGTCAGGTACATATGACTTTCCAGGGCATTCCGGAGGGAGTCATCACCAAAATCAAATTCGGATTGTATGATGTGATTGGTACTGAAACCGGCATAGTATTTTTCCGCCCTGAAAAATAAGCCGGCAGCCAGGTCGGGCCGCATCTGGGATTCCTGGCCATGATCGAGGAGCGGGTCGCCAGGATCGATGTAACGGTATTTATCAAAATCCATGGTCTGGGAATAAAATCCGCCTCTCACACCAATGCTCAGGATAGATTTTTTAAAAGCAAGATGATAAGCAACCGAGGCCTGTCCTTCCAGGTTATTGATGACGCCGAGGTTATCATTTACAATATGCAATCCCACTCCGCTATTCAGCTTCGACAATGGCGTATTCATGCTTATGACCTGGGTGTTTGGTGCGCCGGCTCCATCGAACGTTGATGTATAACCAAGCCATTGGCTCCTGTGGATCGCAGTAAAATTTGTCGTTCCGGGAATTCCGGCATAAGCCGGGTTATAATAAAGCATGTTCAACATGTAAAGTGAGAATTGCGGGTCCTGCTGGGCCAAAGCATTTCCATTCAGGACAATTCCCGTAAAGGATATTATTGCATACCGGAAAAATACCTTAAGCACGGAATTGGAATTGGCTATAACACAATTATACTTAATAAAAAACGCTATCTCAAATCCCTGACATATACAATCCGGGCGAGGGGGTAAAAAAATTTTATTTCGTCCTGTTTGCTGCCATGATATACAGTTCTAACGCCCCGGTCATAGACGGTGCATCAGGCAATGGGGCTTCAATATCAAGTATCAGCCCGGCATCTTTTGCAGCCTGTGCAGTCGAAGGGCCGAAAGCCGCTATCCTTGTTTTATTCTGTTTAAAGTCAGGGAAATTATCGAAAAGCGATTTTATCCCTGAAGGGCTGAAGAAAGCGATAATGTCATAATTTTTTATTGCCAGGTCTGAGAGGTCGCTAGCTATAGTTTTGTAGATCACAGCTTCGTTGAACTGGGAGCCATTCGCAATTAAAAAGTCGGGGATATCATTCTTCCTTATGTTTGAGCATGGGAAGAGGAATTTCTCGTTTTTATGTTTTTTCAGGATTTCGATCAAATCCCTGGCCGTCTTGGAGCCTGTGAAAATTTTCCGCTTTCGGATTACGATATATTTCTGGAGATAATTACTAGTCTGATCAGAAATGCAGAAATATTTCATATCTGTGGGAACCTCGATCTTCATTTCAGAGCATAATCTGAAGAAGTGGTCAACCGCATTCCGACTGGTTAGTATGACGGCCGTATGATGCAGGATTTCAATGCGTTGTTTTCGAAATTCCTTTGCAGAAATAGGCTCGATTTGAATAAATGGCTTGAATTCTATGTTAACTTTATATTTATCCCGCAGTTTGTCATACGGCGAATTCCCATTTTCCGGATCAGGCTGTGAAATCAGAATGCTCCTTACTTCTGCCAATCTAGATTTTTCGAAAACCATATTATTTTTTTTTGATTTACAACAACTGCGAAAGCGAGGAATCCAGTATAATTTTCAATCCCAGGATAACCGGTACTAATTCTGAAGTGCAAAGATATGAAATAATATATATTTTTTTATAGGGCGAATAATTCAAAATTTTAATGCTGATCAGAAAAAATCTGACAAACGCAATGATCGTAAGCGTCTTCAGGAGTATGCCGTGATAAACGGTCAAAGCAATCCCGAACCCGAATAAGAGAACCACGGAAAGAAAAGTAAATACGATCAATGAAAATATGGAAATCCTGTTCGATTCAAAAAAATGAATTTTGATTACTTCCCTGAGCTGCATGACTCCGGCGAGGTACCGTTCGAGGCTGAACTTCAGGAAACTCCAAACAAGTACGATCAGGGAAATGCCCAGCCAATTCAGGATCCCCCTGACTAAATGAAAATTCGAGGTGGAAAAACCGGGTTTCCCCAGGTAAAGGATTATATAAAGGAACAATCCAAGAAGGGTCGCCTCAAGGATTACAAAGATCAGATCACTGCCGGCCAGAGGCCTGCCCCTTTCCATCAATTCATCGGTTTCCGGCCTCCCAAATATCTTTCCAATATTCATATAATGACCAAAACGTTTAAAATCTGCCTTCATGAGGAAGCTTATGAAACCCACCCCGATCAGCAAACCGATGATGATAAATTCACGGTATCCGGTATATCCACTGCGGGTAATAATCTGAAGCCCGGATTCCTTCATTTTCATGGCCCCACCCGTAACGGTAAGTATGCTTGCCGGCAGGCTACCGTCATAACTGTTCTCAAAATGCACTGAAAATAAAAGTGTGTCGAAAGGAAAAATTGAAAACAAGCTGTCGATATTGAATATCCGGTCTGATCCGGAATCTGAACTGCCGGAAAATTTCCCGCCGATAAACAAGATTGATCCGGGCGGGAGAGAAATGCAAATCCGTGTTCCGGGGAATTCGGTTTTCCTAATGGGGAGCACCAGGGACTTTTCCCCCGGCCCGACCCCGGGAATATAGGGGACCAGCGCCCGGATTTTTTCGTCATAAAAGTGCCAGCGGGAATCGAGGGATTTGATTTTGTCATCACTACCCGATGAACAAGCCCACGCCGCCGGAATCAGCAAGGTAAGAAGGACCGATATCGCGCCTGTGATCAATGATCTGGACATTCCGGGACTGATTTAACGGATCTTCACACCCGCAAAGGTCATTAAAAAACATCACACCGGGGGAGATCCCGGTAAATATAAATTGTGGTAAATTCATGGAAGCAATCTTGTTCCACGAAATCACAAAACCGGATGGCCGGGATTTACATCCATATTCCATTTTGCCGTAAAGCGTGTTATTACTGTGATTTTCATTTCAGCACATCATTAAAATCAGTTGACCTGATGATCCGGTGCTTCCGGGATGAAATTAACATGCGCAAGAATTTCTTGAAAGGAGAAAATATTAACACAATCTATTTCGGCGGCGGGACCCCTTCTATAATTAATGCAGGCAGTATCGAACAGATCCTTGGCGATATCTATAAACTTTTCCGGGTTACGGAAAAACCTGAAATAACCCTTGAGGCCAATCCGGACGATATATCCGTAAACAAGCTGAAAGAATTAAAAGAAGCGGGAATCAACCGTCTGAGCATTGGTGTACAGTCATTCAACAATGAAAATCTGAAAAAGCTGAACCGTGTTCATGATTCCGCTACTGCATTGAATTCGCTTGAAGCAGCCCGCCGGTCAGGATTCGATAATATAAATGCCGACCTGATCTTTTCAATTAATTCCGGATACCTGCCCGTCTTAAAGGAAGACCTGCAAACCATGAACAAATTCCGGCCCGAGCACCTTTCAATATATTGCCTGACAATTGAATCCGGCACAGTTTTCGGAAACTGGCAAAAAAAGGGGCTGCTCCGCACGAGCACCGATGACGAGGCGGCCACGGAATATGAATTCATCATGGATGATCTCGAAGCAGCGGGTTACGATCATTACGAGATTTCAAATTTTTCCCTGAAAGGATTTCATTCCAGGCACAACACAGGTTACTGGCTGAATGAAAAGTATCTTGGTATTGGTCCTTCAGCCCATTCCTATGACCGGATTAACCGTTACAGCAATATTTCGAATAATGCTTTATATATTAAAAGTATTGAAAGCAATAAAATTCCTGAAACTATTGAAGCATTAACAACGAAAGACCGGATAAACGAATACATCATGACATCGCTACGGACAAAATGGGGCTGCGACCTGCAATATATCAAGATCCATTTCGGAGAGAATATTCTTGCTGAATCCGGAACCCTGATCGATACAATGTGTCAACAGGGATACATGTTCGTACGGGGGAACAACGTGGCGCTTACACGGAAGGGAAAACTTATTGCGGATGAGCTAACATCGAGACTGTTTATCTCATGAATGAATGAAAATTTTTGTATTACAGAATTAAAGAAGCTAATTTGCAAATTATTGCGCGACAGGGGGTATTTAAAAGGCTAACATGACGAGCGAAGAGAAACAGGCATTTTTGCTCTTAAAATCCATAATCTTTCATTACCACGGGCTTGATGAAGACGAGCAAAAGATTCTTGATGAAACCGCGAAAAAGCTCGACGCATATGAAGAATTAAAATGGGCGAATCAATTTATTGCCCAGGATTACATTACGGCCTTTGAACGTGCCAGGGAATACCTGAATGAATCGATCGGAAAATACGACAGGGAATCACGCCTTCATTATCTCGACCTGGTTTGGAAAGCGAATAACAGGAAGGGATACATCACCGAAATGGAAGCGACTGCCATGCTGAAACTCGCGAAGGATTGGGGCGTCGAAAAAGATCTTATCGAACTGGTAAGGAAATAAAGAGCCTGTTACAGACTCATCAGGTCTTTAAACCTCGAGGATTGGCGCCGGCTCACTTCCAGGCTGTCACCTCCTTTAAGCTGAACCATCAACCCCCCATTAAACCAGGTGTCGATTTTTTCAACCCAAAGAAGGTTAATGATATGCTTGCGGCTCGCTCTGAAAAATGATTTTTCGTCCAACCTTTCTTCCAGGGCGTTCAGCGATTTATGGATCATAGGCCGGAATTTGTCAAAATATACCTTTATATAGTTCCCGTCGGATTCGAAATAACGAACATCGGCCAGCCTGACAAACCAGCATTTTTCACCGTCTTTTACGAATACCTGGTCGTCGTGTGTGAGTTTTCGTGACCTGATATCCTTTGATTTGGATTCTTCCTGGTACTCTTCTTTCAATAATTTTTGGATGCTGTCGGCAAGCCGTTCAGGCTGTATGGGTTTCAGGAGATAATCGAGGGCATTGATCTCGAATGCTTTGATGGCATATTCATCGAAAGCCGTTGTAAAAATAACTTTGGGAACGCTGTCGAGTTGTTCCAGCAGCTCAAACCCGTTTTTGCCCGGCATCTGGATATCGAGGAACAGGACATCGGGGTTTAGCCTGTGGATTTGGTTAAAAGCATCTTCTGCATTGACTGCTTCTCCGATCACTTCAATTTCACGATGAGCCTGGAGCAGCGTATTAAGTTCCTTCCGGGCAAGCCTTTCATCATCAATGATCAATGCTTTCATATACTAAGGATTGAGGTATGACAATTTTCGTTAGAACGGTATTATCATCTTCATTGCCTATGAAGAAAGAAGACCTTGGTCCGTAGAGCAAATCGAGACGTCGGCGGGTATTTTCCAAACCATAACCGGTAGAAGAAGGATAAGCTTCCGGGGAAATCTGCCCAGTGTTCCGGATTTCAACCAGCAGGCAACCAATGTCATCAATTTTTGCTAATATCCGAATTTCTCCCCCATATGTTAGTCTGGATATGCCATGTTTAATGCTGTTTTCGACCAGGGTTTGAATCATCAGCGGTGGCACCTGAGAGGAACCTGCGTCCGGATCGATATCGAGAGCCACTTTAAGCCTTTCTTCGAAGCGGATGGATTCCAGGGCAAGATAGTCGCGGACCGTTTTCAGCTCGTCTTTCAGGTCCACAAGCCTGGAACGATTAACGATCAGTGAATTTCTCAGAATATTTGATAGTTGTGTGATTGCCGTTTTCGATTTAACCGGATCCTCATCGATAAGAGCTCTGATACTGTTCAGGGCGTTAAAAATAAAATGAGGATTTAATTGGGATTTAAGCTGATTCAGCTCAATCTCATATATCGCAGCTTCACTTTTCAGGCTTTCATTGGTCCTCTCCACGTAATGGTAGAGGAAATATACAGCAGCCCATAGCAGATACCAGGCCATGGCCCCGATGACAAACACCATGATCTGGAAAGCTTTGAAATCCTGTTCTGCATTGAGCGTATTCACCGCATACGATAAACTCATTTCAAAAATATACCAGGCAATACCCAGGAGAAAGGCGCTGAACAGGACCTTGGGTATCACACTCAATATCGGTTTGCCGAGCCATCCGAGTTTTAATACGATATGGCGGTAAACATGGCTGGAGACCAGAAAATACGCGGCTGTAAAAACGATGAAGATCAGGCTTGTCCGGTCGATGTTTTCCGGGTCGGCCAGGAATAGAAGCATAATA
>DATDPY010000079.1:0-25046 GCA_035292565.1 Cyclobacteriaceae bacterium
GGCTCGTCTGACCAGGGGGGCTGGTCTGACCAGGGGGCCTCGTCTGACCAGGAGGGCTGGTCTGACCAAGGGAGCTGGTCTGACCAGAGTCCTGGGAGTTTTATTCAATCGGAAATTCTACACAGCAATAACTTCTAAGTCCGAATTTTAATTCCCCTTCAATTACAATGGTGGATTTTTAGCGTGGGGTTCTTCTTAAAAAAATAAACAATGCGAGAAAAATCAACAGCCAGATCCCCAGGATGATAGCCATGTAATTGAAAGATTGGGAAACCTGTTCCAGCCCTTTCATTATAGTTGCAGCCCTGGATTCAATTAAATCATCATAATTCCCGCCGCAATCCCTGAATGAAACCGACATCGCCCCGGCCATGGCAGCCATGATAACCGTGGTAAACATAGTCCTTGCCCAGCTCCATCCCTTATCCCCGGTAATCTTCTCGATAGGTTTTTTTGCCGGCTTGATAAAAAACAGGACGGCGATTCCGGCGATTGCCGCAATGATCAACCCTCCCAGAAAAACAACACCTATCCCGGACTCATTCCAGGGTTTCATTTGCCGGTTCTTTTATCGATAATTAACAATACGGCAAATGCAACCGAAAGGATCAGCAGGGTGATGAACAATTGCTGCATAGGTTCCTTTATATGGGCTGTTGCGTCCCAGGCCAGGGTCAGCCAATTGGAGTCGTCTCCTGTATTATACCGCGCGGAAATCGCGGCGCCGGTTCCTCCGAGAAACAGAATTATTAAAGTTAATTTCGTGAAAAATCCTGAAATTTCAGGATCGGGGCTGATGACGCTGAAATATTTTTTGATCCCCTTATTCAGCATCACCATGATCAGGACTGTCAGGGCTAAACCTGCCGATAGCGTAAGCAGGTAGGTTAATAAAAAATTAGATTTTTCCATAGTACCGGGATTAATAAAGTCAATTTACGGAAATAAAAATCTCAGATACAAATTGGATCGTATAGAGTTGAAAGGGTCGCATTCGTATCGTTCAAATAAAATATAACCCTCTTCTATCTTTTATCCGGCGGATGTTGCCCTGATATCAGTAATTATCATTCTTATTTCAACGATGCTGATCCCTCAACAGGTCATTGATGGTCTTTACCGGGCTGAAAGTTTCTATAGGCACTTCCACGAATATCGTATTCCAGTCCGACATCGACCCATTCCAGAGTCCCGGCAATTCCAGGGCCTTCAGCTCCTTCCCGCCCTGTGATTTTTTTGAAATGAAGCCGGTATAGGGGTCGACATATTTCGACAGGTCGAATTTCTTACCATGCCGGTCGAAGATCCCGCAAACCAGGTCGACAGGATTAAAATGCGTGGAATCATCAAATATTTTTCTCTGCACCTTGTCATCCATGTCCGTCTGGGCGCTCTCAACGATCTGCAGGGATACGGAACCATCGCGATTATATGCCCAGAAGGGCCCTCCGCCCGGCTCTCCTTCATTTTTCACCATGCCGCAAACCCTGATTGGTCGGTTCAGCTTGTTGATGAAATAATCCCTTGCATTCACTTCGATTTTATCCGGAAGGTTAATGCAAAGTTCCTTATCGATAAATGATTTGATCTCATTCAAGACCGGGGGTGCGGGATTTTTCTCACCTTCGAGCATTTCAAGATACCGGAATATTTTTTCCTGGTAATGCAGAAGAACTCCCGCGATTACCTTCTTATACAGGATGGTTGGTTCCTTCAGGCGGTCGGATACCACGTTATCGATATTCTTTACAAAAATGATATCGGCATCCAGTTCTGCCAGGTTTTCCAGCAACGCTCCATGACCCGCAGGCCTGAAGAGGATGCTTCCGTCCCCATTCCTGAATGGCTCATTGTTGAGATTAACGGCAATGGTATCCGTGGAAGGTTTTTGCTGCGAGAAGCCGATCGAATACTGAACCTCTAGGTGGTTCTCATAGCATGAAGTGATCAGATCGACATGATTCCTGAATCTTTCTTCATGCTCGGGCGAAACGGTGAAATGCACGTTTACCTGCCCATCGTTATACCTTGCGTATTCGGCGCCTTCAACCAGGTGTTCTTCTACCGGGGTCCTGGCCACTTTCCCATAGATATGGAATTTGATCAATGCCTTGGGAAGATTGCCGTAGTTGAGTCCTTTTTCGGTGAGGATATAATCGACCAGAAGGTGGTAATTCCTCCGCTGAATGATTTCTTCGATCTGGATGCCCTTCTTCTTCATCAGGTTCTTCAGCTCATTGTAAAAAGCAAACTCCCCGATGTGTCGAAGAACATGATATACCGAATCGGGCCCCTTATCCCTGACCAGGTCGGCATAGTCTGCTTCCGTGCCTTTATAGGTCTTCAGAAAATTGAAAAGGTCCCTGAACATCCTGCTGGCCGCACCGGAAGCGGGGACGAATTTCAGCACTTTTTTGCCTTCGAGACTATTCTCGTATAATTCTGAAAATCGCCGGACTTCCGCGGGTTCAAGCCTCATAATTCCGTCGCCGGCAAGTGCAGGCCTGTCGAGTTTCATAAAAGGAAATCCTTTCTTAAAAAATTCAATTTGGGCCTCAATCCGGGCCATATCCTTGCCTTGTTTCTGAAGCTGGCTTATATCATTTTTTGTAAGCATAGTCGTAAAAAAAAATTGGATTCTGTCAGGTACAAATTAGGCGTTTTTTTGATGGGTTAGCAATGAATCGGGCTAAAGAATAGGCCCTGAAAATGTATTTTTTGGCAATGGGAATAAATTACTCACCGATGGGCCGGAATTCTCTAAAAATGCCTGTTTGAACCCGGCGAAATGCACAAAAAAAGGGCTTTTACTCCGATTTCAGGATACCGGTAAGAATTCTGCGTATTTCGTTGGCTTCCTTCATCAGGTTATGGCTCGATATTTCATCGTTTTCATCGATGATTTTCTTGAATAACTGGAGCTTTTTAATATACGCATCGAGAGCCTCTGAGACATTTCTGCTGTTTTGGGAGAAAATAGGGGCCCACATATCCGGGGAACTTTTCGCCAGCCTGACCGTGGAGGAGAAACCGCTGCCTGCCATATTGAAAATGTTCCTTTCATCTTTTTCCTTATCAAGGACCGTTGAACCCAGGGCGAAAGAGCTGATGTGGCTGAGATGGGAAACCCAGGCGATATGGCGGTCATGTTCCGCTGAAGCCATATAGGAAATTTTCATTTCCAGGTCCTTGAATATTTCCTCGGTTACCCGAAGGGCTTCAGGATCGGATTTTTCCCTGTCGCAAATGATCATCATCTTGTGGCTGAGCAGGGTGGGGAATGCGGATTCAGGCCCGGAATTTTCCGTCCCGGCGATCGGGTGGGCGGCAACGTACCTGCCCCGCCGCGGGTGGCCGGCAACTTCCTGACATATCAGGCCTTTGGTTGAGCCCAGGTCAATCACGACCGCCGATTCCTTTATCCTGTCGAGAGCTTTCCTGACCAATTCTGCAACTGAACTAACTGGCGTGGCAATGACAACAAAATCTGATTTTGCCACTGCTGATTCGAATTCTCCCGGCTCGTCGGCAATCCCGATCCTTTGTGCGGTCGCCCGATTCTCGATGCTGATATCAACCCCGGTGATCCGGACATCCTTTCTTTTGCTTTTTATGCCGAGTGCGAAGGAACCTCCCAGCAATCCAAGTCCTGTTACGCAGATATTCATTTTTTTGGGTAATTCAGATTCTTCAGTCTTTCCTTGGCCTCAATAAAGATTTTCCTGTCGGAACAAAGTGATATTCTGATAAACCGGCGGCCTTTCGAACCAAAAATAAAACCAGGGGTGAAAAAGACATTATGATTGTGCAGTATATGGTCGACCCAGTCTTCCACATCATCGATGGCCGCAGGAATCAGGGCCCATAGGAACATACCAACCTGGTTTCTTGAATATTCGCACCCAAGCTTATCGAGCATTTCCCACACCGCGGCGCGTCGATCCCTGTATATGCTGTTCCTGTCATCATGCCATTGGGGAGGATTATTCATCGCTTCGACGGCCGCATCCTGGATCCCCCTGAACATCCCCGAATCAAAATTGCTCTTTACTTTCAGGATTGTGTTGATATAGTCCTTATGCCCGCTTACCCATCCCACACGCCAGCCGGCCATGTTATGCGATTTACTTAGCGAATTCAATTCGATGGCCACGTCCATAGCTCCTTCCTCATAAAGGATCGAAAGGGGCGGCGTTTCATTCAGCACAAGCCCGTAAGGATTATCATGCGCGATCAATATGTTCTTTTCACTGGCCCAGGACACCAGTTGCCCGAACATTTCCCTCGAAGGAGGGGCCCCGGTTGGCATATGCGGGTAGTTGATCCAGATGATCTTAACACTGGTCAGGTCTATCCGGCTAAATGCAGCAAAATCAGGATACCACGTCTTTTCATCAAGCGGATAATTTACCGGTATGCCGCCCGCCAGCAGGGTAGCTGAGCGATACGCAGGATAACCCAATTCGGGGACTAATACTTTGTCGCCGGGATTCAGGAAAGCCAGTGAAATATGGGTGATCCCTTCCTTCGAGCCCATCAACGGAAGGATCTCGGTTTCAGGATCAAGTTCCACCCCGTATGTTTTGGTGTACCAGGATGCAAATGACGATCGAAGCTGGGGAATTCCCCTGTAGGACTGGTAACCGTGGTTTCCGGGTTTCCACGCCGACTCAACAAGGGCTTTTACCGTCGTCTCCGAAGGCATGAGATCGGGGCTTCCGATTCCCAGGTTCAGGATATCATGACCTTGCCGGTTCAGAAGACGAATCTCTTCAAGTTTTTTCGAAAAATAGTATTCTTCAAAATGTTGCAGTCGTTCGGCCGGGGAGATGATCATATTCTTCTTCAAAGAATTATGGGCCGAAATTCATGAAAATTAGGGAAAGATGGCTATAAACTTTTAAAAATTTCAAGAAATGGTTAATGGATAACCTAACTCAGATGCCGCCCAAGTGCGCCATAGGGAAAGACATAGGCTAAATTCGTCCTTTCTTATTAATAATTAATTACGAATACAACGGCTCAGTTAATATATTAATCCTCGTGTTTCAAATTTTGAAACAAATATTTAACTTGCGACGTATTCCTTATGATTGTAATTGAAAAGGGGAAGATTAAAGATTTTTACCTTCGTCATGCAAAATATAAAAGTTCCTGCATTTCATTTATTGATTTATTAGAAAACGCAAAATGGACAATGCCAAATGATATTGCCAAAACCTTTCCCAAATGCAGCATACTAAAGAATAATCGTGCTTGCATCGATCTCGGACAAAGTGTTCGGGTCATTATCAGATCAAACTATCTTGCAGGCAACGCACAGATAAGATTTATCGGATTGCATAAGGATTATGACTGGATTAACGCAAATACAATTTGAATATGAATGCACAGATAATACATAATGATCATGAATACGAGGCAACTTTGAAAAGACTGGATGAAATTTTTGATGCTCAACCCGGAACACAGGAATTCAGCGAACTTGAATTGCTCTCTTTTTTAGTGAGCAAATATGAAAAGGAAAAATTTGAGCTTCCAAAGGCTGATCCTGTCGGGCTGATAAAGTTTAAAATGTTTCAACTGGATCTCGCACCAGGTGATTTAAATAATAAAATCGGAAACAGGCATACAATCTGGAAAATATTGAATTATCGAATACCGGTATCAAGAAAGGCTGCAATATTATTGAGTAATCAACTGGATATTCCTGTTGAGTTGTTGCTGAGGCCTTACAAACTTAAAAAAACATCCAAAGGGCAAAAATATAAAATGGAGTCGCCACGAAAAACTGGTATGAGCCTGACTTCCGGCTATCCGGTAGTAAAATATAGTAAACAAGTTAAGAAAAAAAAATTATCAGGAAAAGGATAAGCAGTACATTCGTCTAAAATAAAAAAGGTAAGACCATTGTAATCTGTTTACACGGATTTTGCGGAGCCGTTAGGTATGGCTTTCACCATAATTTTCAAAACAGAATACAAATCTTTTAGGCACCTTAATTTTTTTAAACCAGCTTACGCAAATCCTCCTTCATGATGTACCTTCATCCGTTGCTTGAATCCATTTATATAGTTTATCCGACCGCCTGACCGTGCTTCCGACCGGAATGGAACAGTTCACTCCTTTCTCTGCTTTTGTAACCGGCCCATCGTCCACCCTGATCTCTCTTACTTTCTCTTCTATAACCCCGGAGGTCGGGCCGATGATCATGATCTCATCCCCGATCTCAAGCATGCCGGTTTCGATCCTGAATTCCGCCACACCGACATGCTGAAAATAATTCAAGCTCTTCCCGATGTATACTTTCCTCCTAGTGGCCGATGAACCGTACCTATCACTCCACTCACCGGTTTTTTTCCCCATATAATATCCTTCCCAGAATCCCCGGTTGTACACGGAACGAAGTTTATTCTCAAGCCGTTCAAGTTTATCGGGGCTGACCAGGCCGTTCTTCCAGTCATCGATCGCTTCCCGGTAACTGGCTGTCACCAATTTCACATACTCCGGCGAGCGACCCCTCCCTTCGATTTTCAGGACCCTCACTCCTGCTTCCAGTATTTTATCAATGAAGCGGATGGTGCAAAGGTCTTTGGGCGACATGAGGTATTCATTATCTACATCAATCTGGTAGCCGTCATCCTTCTCTGTAAGTATATAGGCCCTCCGGCAGAGCTGCATGCACTCGCCCCTGTTGGCCGATTTATTCATCTCGTGCAGGCTCAGGTAACACTTTCCTGAAATGGACATACAAAGAGCGCCATGGATGAAAGCTTCGATCCGCAGCGGCTTTCCCGATGGCCCGTGAAGGCCGGCACTTCTTGCCTGTTCGCAGATTTCTCTGACCTGGTCGAGGCTGAGCTCCCGTGCAAGAACTACAACGTCGCCATATTCTGCAAAAAATTTCAGGGCTTCAAAATTCGAAATGTTGGCCTGCGTTGAGATATGCAGCGGAATATTCAATTCGCGGGTGTATTGGATCACTGAAAAATCTGAAGCGATCACCGCGTCGATATGATTTTCCTTCGCAATCCTCACCATCTCTTTTAGCTCCTCCAGATCATCATCATACACGACCGTATTGAGTGTGAGGCAGGCTTTCAGCTTATGTTCATTGCAGATCCGGCGGATTTCCGGGAGATCGGAAGGGAGGAAATTTTTTGTGGAAGATACGCGCATATTCAGTCTGCCGACACCGAAGTATACGGCATCCGCTCCGCTCTGGACTGCGGCCATCAGCGATTCAAAATCACCGGCAGGGGATAAAAGTTCGATATGGGCCCGGTCATCTCCTTGCATGCGTAAAAATAATCACGGCTGGTCCCCTATACCATGATCGGGGCAAAAAAGAATTAATTCAGGGAATTCAAATTATGGCAGGACGAATCCCGGAATGCTGAACCACTGGTGAATTTCATAAATCAACTGCCCCGATTTAATATGTGGATCTCCTTCGATTAAAGTTTTTACTTCCTCTTTATTATCCGAATTAAAAACGCAAAGCCCCGATAGCTCTCCTGAATTAAAAAAAGGGCCGAAGATTGGCAATTTACCTTGTTCCTTCAAGGTAAATAAATATTTAAGATGCGCCTCCTGCTCCTTTAACTGCGCTGCCTCATCCAGGCCCAGATTCTTGCCTTCCTTTAAAATCACCACAATGTATTGCCTTCCCTTCCCGATCGCTTGCTGAACATATTCATCCGTTACAGTTTCCTGAGCGTATATCGGGGCTATTGAGAAAAGACCCGCCACCATGACAAATAAAATTTTTTTCATATTTCAGTGTTATCCATAGTAAACTCCGCAAGCCAATAAATTATTGTCCGTATTTAAATGTATTTTCAAAGCCGGAAAATTTCTGTAGTATTTCGCGGTTTTTAACTTTTCATCAATTTATGGAAGATCAACAATGAAAAACTGATCTCCGGTATCGGGAACCGTTTTACTTCGAATTCCATCCGCGCCGATCAGGCCCGACATTGCATTTATTGTTTCATCGCCCTGTGCCGCGTTCACTTCCAGGATGGGGATCTTCAGTGACAACGCCCATAATTCCGCAGAAGACTCGTGAAATTTCCTGTACCGCTGGTTGCTTCCGGAATTAATACAATGAATGATCATATCTGCGCCCATCTGTTTCAATTTCCAGGCGAGGTATGGATTCGGTATTGTTGTATAACCGGGAGTGGCCCAGAGATCATTGCATATCAGAGTTCCTATTTTATGTCCCTTCCATTCAAATATTTTCAACTCTCCTTCCACGTAATCAACCATCTCGCCGGTACCGGGAAGGTTGAGAGGGCTGCATCGCAGTATTTTTGAATAGGCTCCCAGGAATTCGCCGACAGGCGTGTACACCCGTATCTGGTTATAACAGTAAGTAGCATTGCCTGAAATTTCTTTAAAACAGGTACCAAGAAATAATCCCACCTTTACCTGTTTAGCAATCGCCAGGATCTCCGGTAATGCTTTGGATACTTCATCCTGGTCGAAATTGCTCGTATATCCCGATAATGAACCTTCCGGGGTTATCAGGAAAGCAGCCCCTTCCCCGGAAGCTTTTCGTAAACCTTCGATGATCCGTTCCTTGTTCTTTTGTATATCGGGTGTTGCATTCATCTGAAGGCAGGCGAGTCGGACTTTCTGATTCGATGATTGTGAAAAACCGGTCAGGCAATTGAGTACAATTATCACTATTGCAGAAGAAAGGTAAATTAATTTTCTTTTCATTTTGGTAAATCAGTATATCTGTAAATCAGTCTCTCTCTTAGTTAGCACTCATTAAGCACTTCAACAATTCAACAATTAAACCATCTATTCATAGTGGAAAAATAACCCATTAATATTCATCAAACTCCATTAATAACCATACTTGTCCCTCCACAATGCCTTCAATCTCTTCCTCGCTTCCTCTTCCCACGGGTTCTCCCCGGGATCATAGAATTTCGTGCCGGAGATTTCATCGGGCAGATATTCCTGCTCCGAGAAATTTTGTTCGTAATCATGGGCGTAAAGATAGTCCTTCCCGTACCCGAGGTCTTTCATCAGGCCAGTCGGTGCATTTCGTATATGCAACGGCACAGAAAGGTCGCCGCTTTCCCGCACTGTTGCCTGTGCATTGCTGATCGCCATATAAGAGGAGTTGCTTTTGGGTGAGCATGCAAGGTATATTGCGCATTGCGAAAGAATGATCCTCGCTTCAGGGTAGCCGATCATATGAACGGCCTGGAAGGTATTCGTGGCCAGTACCAGGGCGGTTGGGTTCGCATTCCCGATATCTTCCGATGCGAGCACAACCATCCTCCGGGCAATGAACTTCACATCCTCGCCTCCTTCGATCATCCGGGCAAGCCAGTAAACAGCGCCATTGGGATCGCTCCCGCGGAGTGACTTGATAAATGCCGAGATCAGGTCATAATGCTGTTCGCCCGACTTGTCATACAGGGCAACTTTCTGCTGGGCAATATCCATGACGAGCTTGTCGGTAATGGTGATCTCATCACCTTCCACTGAATCATTGACCAGTTCAAGGATGTTGAGTAATTTCCTGGCATCGCCTCCGGACAATCTGAACAACGCATCTTTTTCCCTGATGAGAAATTTTCTTTTTTTCAGTACATAATCATTTTTCAGCGCACGTTCCAACAACATCATCAGGTCATCTTCTGTCAAGGGTTTAAGAACGTAAACCTGGCACCGGGAGATTAAAGCGGCATTTACTTCGAAAGACGGATTTTCGGTTGTGGCCCCGATCAATGTAATGACTCCCTTTTCGACCGCACCCAGGAGTGCATCCTGCTGGGATTTATTAAACCTGTGAATTTCATCAATGAACAATATCGTCCTGGTCCTTGATCTTGCATTTTCGATTACTTCCCTGACTTCCTTTACACCGGCGCTTACGGCGCTCATCGTTTTGAAAGGCCTCTTTACCTGGTTAGCGATGATATTGGCGATTGTGGTTTTTCCGGAGCCCGGAGGGCCCCAGAGGATCATGGATGGTACATTTCCGGCATCAATCGTTTTTTTCAGGATCCCGTTTTCACCGACAAGATGGTCCTGCCCCAGCAATTCCTCAAGGGATGAGGGCCTGATCCGTTCAGCCAGCGGCAAACTGCTTCCAAACATGGTATTCATGAAATCCGATTTCACCTAAACGATGATGAAATTAGCGAATATTTTTCCTATTTTTCAGGCCGCCGGTGCAAAAACCAAATTATCCGGCAGATCAGGACGATGAATATTCTATTTCACGGAAATGCAATATAAATCTGAAATTGCCATTATCGGCGGCGGGATCGCGGGCCTTGTTGTTGCCCATGAACTTCTGAATACCGGGAGAAAAATTATTATTTATGACCGGGACCAGGAAAGTAATCTTGGCGGGCTGGCAAAGGAATCCTTTGGCGGTATATTTTTAGTCGATACCTCTCACCAGCGCCGGATCGGGATCAAGGATAATCCAGAACTTGCTTATAATGACTGGCTCAGTTATGCAGAATTCGGACCGGAAGACACCTGGCCAAGGAAATGGGCTGAGTATTATGTAACTCATTGCCGTGATGATGTATATCAATGGCTCAGGAAAGAAATTGGTATCGGATTCTTCCCGGTGGTACATTGGGTGGAGCGGGGAATGCAAACACCCGGTAATTCAGTTCCCAGGTTTCATATGGTTTGGGGGACGGGCCATGAATTGATCATCAAACTAATCAAGGCCATATATAAGCACCTAAAGAGAGCCAATCTTGAAATCAGGTACAGGCACCGTGCAATGGACCTGATCTTCAGTAACGGCCGTGTCAGCGGTTTTTCCGGGACTGATGAATCCACGGGAAGCTATTTTTCAGCCGAGGCGGACCATGTTGTAATTGCAGCGGGCGGTATCGCCGGAAACATTCCATTAATAAAAGAAACCTGGTACAAGCCCTGGGGTATATCACCGGAGATCCTCCTGAACGGTTCGCACCGGTATGCACTCGGCGACCTGCACGAAGCCGCCCGGAAAACGGGTGCGCATCTCACCCATCTCGATCTGCTATGGAATTACGCCGCCGGGATCCATCACCCGAACCCGAAAATGGAGAATCACGGATTAAGCATCGTGCCGCCCCGGTCCGCCCTGTGGGTAAATTACCGGGGCGAAAGGATAGGCCCGCTGCCGTTGGTAGGAAGTTTCGATACGAGATCCCTCGTCGAGGGGATCTGTGCCCAGGAGAAAAAATATTCCTGGCAGATCATGAACTGGAAAATCGCGAAAAAGGAACTGGCGGTTTCCGGTTCTGAATTCAATGATTCTATCAGGAATAAGAATCTTCTCCTCTTTATTATCACGCTCAAGTCTGGAAACTCAAAGCTGCTGAATGCACTACAGTCCCGGTGCCCGGATTTTATCACTGCTCATACTGTTAATGAACTAGCCGCGAAAATGAATTCGCTTAACAAAACCCAGGAAGTGGATGCGGCAATTTTAAACAGGGCCATTCAAGCCTATGACGCCGAGGTGCAGAAAGGAAAAGGAGTATCTGATGACGAGCAATTAAAGAAAATCGAGTTGCTTAAAAAATACCGCGGCGACAGGATCAGAATTGCGAATTCACAATTGATTCATGATCCCAAAGCATTGCCCCTGGTGGCCATCCGGGAATTCATCCTCACGCGGAAATCCTTAGGCGGCATCCAGACTGACCTGAACTGCCGGGTATTGAAACCCGACGGAGAATATGTGCCGGGATTATACGCAATTGGAGAAGCCGCCGGCTTTGGGGGAGGAGGCATACATGGAAAACGGTCGCTTGAAGGGACTTTCCTGGGAAATTGCATATTGAACGGCCGTACTGCAGCGAAAACTATAATGGGTTAATTGGATAAATACAATTGTGAATGAAATGTAACAAAATACCCCGTCGGACGGGGTATAGCACATTCCTAAATTCCGCATTTTTATTAATTGTGCAGGGTTTGCAAGGGAAGGAATTAAGAAATTGTTTAAAAAAAGCCGGGCTCTTTCCATGGATAAGGATCTGGAATTATACCCGGGACAAAATTCAAATCATATAAAACCACCGGATTATAAAACTTTTTGGACTCAAAAGTCATCATATGTTCAGAATAGATTTTTGCAGTTGCGCTAAAATTATATACGGGAAATGATTCATTCGTAATTAATATTATAAAATGAATTATATTAAAAAATACACTCTTTTGTTTATTACGCTCACGATCCTTACCTGTTGCATTTCACAGATACGACCTGACAAGACCTATTATTTAACTCATCTTACGGTTATTGATGTTATTGAAGGTAAAACATTACGCGATATTACGGTTGCCATATCTGACAGCATCATATCCGCAGTCGGATCTGCAAGTGAAATTAATATCCCCGGTAACGCAAAAGTTATAAACTGTAATGGAAAGTATATCCTTCCCGGGCTGTGGGACATGCATGTGCATTTGGGAAACGCGACCATTTCAGCTTTACCGCTGTTTATTGCCAATGGGATAACTGGTGTTCGGGATATGGGTTCAAGGCGCTTTGACACCATCCAAAAATGGAGAGAGCAGATCAGTTCCGGTCAACTTACCGGTCCCCGGATCATATCCCCGGGTTCCATTTTGAATGGCGGGCATCCAGATCAGGATTTTCAAATTGGCATTAATACAGAAGAGGAGGCAAGACGTGTTGTTGATTCACTTGCAGGGATTGGCGTTGATTTTATTAAAGTGCATGCCAGTCTTACCAGGGAAACTTACTACGCCATCGCTAAAGAAGCTGCAAAACTTCACATCCCGTTCGCAGGGCATGTGCCTGCATCCAATTCAGCAGTCATAATTACCGGTGAAGAAGCATCGGAAGCCGGTCAGAAATCGCTGGAGCATATGCTTGGAATTCCTTTTGCCCGGGACACGATAAAAATCTATCAGCATATGTATCCCACACAGGAAAGCCTTAACCATCTTTTTGCGGTTCTCTTAAAGAACGGAACGTATATCACTCCGACACTTTCCGTTTACCAGATCCCTGCCGATTATCTGGCCATTTCCGCAAAACTGGATACATTAATAAAATATATTTCCCCAGAACTTAAATCTTTTTGGGATACTCAAATCGTTGACTGGCCTGAAAGAAATAAATCCTTTATGAATTGGCTGCTGAAGGCCAGGATGAATATGATCCCGGCCCTGAGGGATGCGGGGATTCCTTTGCTGTCTGGCACAGATACAGGGTTTCCCTTCATTTTACCAGGGTTTGGCTTACATGAAGAACTGAAATACTTAGTCGCCGCCGGTCTTAGTCCCCTGGAGGCAATTCAAACGGCCACTATTAATCCGGCTACATTCCTTGGAAAAGCGGGCAAATCAGGCAGTGTCGAAAAAGGGAAACTGGCTGACCTGATCATCCTTAACGCCGACCCTACACAAAATATTCAAAATCTTCATTTCATTGAAGCCGTCATTATGAATGGAAGATTATATGACCGTTCAGCACTCGATAATGAACTTAAGCAGGTGGCTGAACAGGTAAAACTGTTTCGTCCTGGTAATAATTGAAAGTGTTAGACCAAGAGTTAGACCAATAGCAAAGTTTTTAATCATCCTTTTTTTAGCATAAATTTCAATAAAAACCAATGGCGGTTAAAAAATAACCATAAAGTATCCGCCAATGAAAAAAACCGGAGCATTTTTAACCGTCTACGCCCTTGAGCAAATCGGCGTTAAGTACACTTTCGGAATCCCCGGAGTCCATAATACCGAGATTTATGACGCCCTCAATTCCTCGGAAAAGATCACGCCCATCCTGGTCACACACGAAAGCTGTGCCTCATTCATGGCAGACGCTGTCTCCCGGACATCCGACAGCCTGGGAACCTGTGTAATCGTCCCGGCGGCAGGCCTGACACATGCCATGAGCGGCATCGGGGAAGCCTTCCTCGACGGTATACCAACTTTAATCATATCAGGCGGTACCCGCCGCGATACCGGAAAATTCTTTCAGCTCCACCAGATTGACCAGAGAAAGATCCTGGAGGGGATCATAAAAAAATATTTCCTGGTTGAGAAACATGAAGACATCATTCCAACCATCTATAAAAGCTATACGATCGCCCGTGAAGGAACCCCTGGGCCGGTTTTTATCGAAATCCCTGCTGAAATACAGATGTTCTCCGGGGATATTGAAAGCCTGCCGGAATTTATAAGCGACGAGAAAATTCAATTTCCAGACCAGGAATCAATTAGAAAAGCGGCGGAAATTCTGTTGAAATCCAGGTATCCGGGAATTTATACAGGATGGGGCGCTGTGGATGCAATGGAAATTGTAAAGAAGATCGCGGATTTCCTGACAGCCCCTGTTTCCACTACCTTCCAAGGATTGAGCTCTTTTCCCGCCAATCATCCCTTCCACACCGGCGTAGGATTCGGACCTTCCGGAATTCCCGCCGCACAGGAAGCTTTTAAGAATTGCGATGCGTTGCTCGCTGTTGGCGCACGTTTTTCTGAACTGGCTACAGGAAGCTACGGGATGAAGGTCCCTGCCAATCTTATCCATGTCGATATAAATCCCGATGTCTTTAACAGGAATTATCCCTGTGCCGTTTCCATCGAGGGCGATTCCATACAGGTACTTGAGATGCTGTATCAGAGTCTTGTTGACGGAAAACCTCAAACTGCAAGGACCCGGCAGGAGCTGGCAGACCTGATCAAAAAGGAAAAAGAAATAAATTACAAGGAGTGGATCAGAAACAATGATGAAAAAGTTTCGCCTGGGAATTTTTTCACGGAACTCCGCAAGGCCCTGCCTGACAATGCGATCATAGTATGCGATGACGGCGCCCACACATTCCTTACTGCCGAATTATTCCCAGTGAACCGACCACGCGGATTTATTTCTCCGACTGATTTCAATTGCATGGGATACTGTGTTCCGGCAGCCATTGCAGCCAGAGTCTCCAATCCGGATCTCCCGGTGATCGGCATAGCCGGCGATGGATCGTTTATGATGACTGCACTTGAGTTAGTCACCGCCGCCACTCTTGAGCTTGGAATTATTATATTCATCTTTAATGATGGTGAACTCGGACAGATCTCCCAGTTCCAGAAAATCCCTCTCAACCGTAAAACATGCACAAAGCTCGGCAAAATTGATTTCGAGGGAATTGCCATAGCTACGGGGGCCCAATATTTACAGATGAAAAATGATGCGGAGATAAATTCTGTGATAAAGCAGGCATTCAGTTTCGCCGAATCGAATACACCGGTCATCGTGGATGTTAATATCGATTACTCCAAAAAAACATACATGACCAAAGGAGTGGTGAAGACCAATCTGTCGAGGTTTACGTTATCGGAAAAACTTCGGTTTATCTCTCGTTCAATCAAACGGCATATTGCGGGTTGATAGCGCAGAGATGTAGTCAGAGGCCGGAAGTCTGAATATCCGATATTAAGATAAACTTTGTCTTATTTAACGAAATATTATTCAATCATCACGGTAATGAAAACGCAACATAAACATCCCCGCTCGCCGTACCCATCTTTCCGCCACCGCAGGCAATGACCACATACTCTTTGCCCCCGGTCTCGTAAACGGCCGGGGTCGCATACCCGCCATAAGGTAGTTTTGTTTCCCACAACAGTTCCCCGGTTGCCTTGTCAAATGCCCTGAACTTTTCATCCTTGGTTGCGCCGATGAAAATCAATCCCCCTGCCGTAACTACCGGTCCGCCATAATTCTCCGTCCCTGTCGGCGGTATTCCCCTTTCGGTAAGATAATCAAGTTCGCCCAATGGGACCCGCCATACGATTTCCCCGGAGTTGAGGTTGATCGCATTCAGGGCTCCCCATGGAGGAGTGATAACGGGGTCCCCGTTCTTATCAACCCAGCGGACATAGCCGGTATGCGTATAAGGAACTTTCCTGACCAGCGAATCCATTTCCTCAGAAACTTTGGAGGTCCCTGGCTTCGCATCCGGATTCAGGATGTAGGTAGCAATCTCATCCTTTTCCGATTCCGAAAGAAAGCCGAATGCCGGCATCACACCTCTTCCGACCGAAATATATTTCTTCAGATCTTCGCGCGTATACTTTTGATCCATATTGGTAATATTCGGATATGCCCTTCCGTCACCTTTTCGATCAGGCATATGGCAGATCATGCAGTGCTTCTGGTAAAGGATTTTTCCAGAGGATGATAATTCTGCCTCAGATCCCGGCAACAGGTCGACCATGGTATGGATCCAGGGCATCTCGTTAGAATTAACATACATGATGATGGTTTCCGGATCAACCGCAGCCCCGCCCCATTCACCTCCGCCGTCGAAGCCGGGAAATATCAGGGTTCCTTCCATACTGGGAGGGATATAGTACCTTCCCTGCCTGATCTTTCTGAAAGTTTCGAGAGCCTTCTGTTTTACTTCAGGATCAAAATCATTGAAATCAATTTCAGTGATAAACTGTCTTGAAAAGAAGGCAGGCTTTCTCGGGACCGGCTGTGTCGGCCAGGTTTTTTCCCCGCGGAGATTTGAGCCTGGAACGGCTACTTCATCGATTGGGAACAGGGGTTCACCGGTGGCCCGGTTGAAAACAAAGATAAATCCCGACTTGGCGATCTGTGCAAGTGCCAGGATCTCCTTGCCGTCTCTTTTAAAGGTAAACAGGTTTGGCGGGGCGGGAAGATCACGGTCCCAGAGATCGTGGTGAACGGTCTGGTAATGCCAGATCCTTTTTCCCGTGGCCGCGTCGAGGGCAAGTATGCAATTGGCAAACAGGTTTTTGCCTTCCCGGTTCCCACCGTAAAAATCAAACGAGGCGGAACCTGTGGGGACATACACAATGCCAAGCTCCTCGTCGAGGCTCATCCCTGACCAGTTATTTGCACCGCCGATTCTGTCCGAGGTATTTTCAGGCCAGGTTTGCGAGCCGAATTCACCGGGCTGCGGGACGGTATGAAACACCCAGTCGGTATTTCCCGAGTAAACATTGAAAGCCTGAATGTATCCGGGTGCCGCTATCTGGTCTTCCGATACCCTGCAGCCGACAATGATCTTATCCTTATAGATCACACCGGGAGTAGTACCGTTCACATAATGTTTTTCGGGCTCTTTACCCAATCCTCTTTTAATATCAACACTGCCCTTATCGCCAAATTCCTGGATCAGCTTTCCTGTGGCAGCATCGAGGGCGTACAGGTAATGGCCGGCAATATAATATATTCGCTGGCCGTGATGATCATTGAAATAGGTTACCCCCCGGTTCACGCCCATTCCAAAGTTATATTTGCCGCCCATCTCCGGCCTGAATCTCCAGATCTCTTTTCCTGTTGCGGCATCCAGGGCAAAGCAATCCAGCTTGGGAGTAGTTGCGTAAAGTACTCCCCCGACGATGATGGGATTGCATTGGATCTGCGTCCGTCCCTCAGGTGATAGATCGCCGGTGTGGTACGTCCAGGCCACCTCCAGCCGGCGGACGTTCGAAACGTTGATCCGGTCAAGCACAGAATATTGATTCCGGCCTAAATCTCCCTGGTAATATTTCCAGTCACCGCCAAACATCAATGATGGTTCATGCTCCCCGGTGCAGGATAAAAGAGATGAGCCGACCACAATCAATGAATAATAAAATTTATTCATCCGTCACAGGATATTTTTCGAAAATAAATACTATTGTGCCTAATTTTCAAATTCCTCCAGGTACGATCCAACCGTTTCCTTCATTTCCCTGTGCAGGAATAATATTCCGATGAGATTGGGAAGAGTCATTAAAGCGATGGCGATGCCGGAAAATGTCCAGATGATGGTTGTATCGGTAAATGATGCAAGGAAAAATCCGATCACATAAATAATATGGTAATAGATCACATATCTGGAGCCGAAAAGGAAAGTGACCGCTCTGTCGCCGTAATACGACCAGGAAATGGCTGTAGAGAACGCGAATAACAATATCCCGATCGATACAACCCATCGGCCATATTTACCAAGGATACTCATGGTAAATGCCTCGGTGGTAAGAGGCGCACTGTGCAGCAATGATTTCCCGGAAAAGATAATCGACCCGTATTCGTCATTCACCGCGCCTTGGCTGACATTGATCCTGCCGGTAAATGGATTATTCGATTTCCGGATGACAACGCTGTCGGCAAATGACCTGGCATGGATCAGTGTGATTCTCTCATTCATGATCATTCCATTTTCAACTTGAAGGGCGCCGGAAAAAAGCGCTAGCCTTTCTTTACCGGAAATATGATGCGAAAATTTCAAGGCATCCTCAGGGTTCGATTCAAGATATTTACCTTCTACCACCTGGATGTCGGATACCTGGAAGTCGTTATTGAATTTTTTGGTCCATGCCCCGGATGAGAGAATGACAAGACCTGTTAACATGCAAATGATAACCGTATCAACAAACGGCTCCAAAAGACTGACCATCCCTTCCGAGACCGGCTCATGTGCGCGGGCTGCAGCATGGGCTATGGGCGCCGAACCCTGGCCCGCTTCATTGGAAAATAGGCCACGATTTACCCCGCGGTTAAAGGCATAGGCAAAATTCGCTCCGAGAAATCCCCCAACGATGGATGTCCCCGTAAATATGTCATGTATAATTGAATAGATCGAAGGGATGATATTTTCATAATTGTAGAAGATTACGGCAAGCGAACCCAGGAAATAAAATACCGCCATGGCCGGCACAAGTCTTGATGTTACTTTTGCAATTCGTCTTATTCCACCGATAATAACCAGTCCGAGCAATACCGAAAGAATAAACCCGGTGATAATGTTGTTAATCGAAAATGTTGTGTAAATGGAATTGGCAATACTGTTGATTTGCGGCAGACTTCCTGTTCCGAATGAACTCAGGATGGTGCAGAAAGCAAAAACCACCGCCATGATCTTCGCCGACTTTCCGAGTTTGAACCTGTCGAAAAGCCGGAATCCGGATAGCCTGCGGCTCATATAGTACATCGGACCACCGGCTATGGTGCCGTCTTTTGCAATAATCCTGTATTTATGGGAAAGCGTTACTTCAACAAATTTTGTAGTCATTCCCAACATGGCGGTCATAAGCATCCAGAACAATGCGGCCGGTCCTCCGAGGAATATGGCATACGCTACACCCGCGATATTTCCGGTTCCCACTGTTCCGGAAAGCGCAGTAGCAAGCGCTTGAAAGTGGGAAGTGTCGCCAACATCCCCGGTACGGTCATATTTGCCCATTGCAATTCTGATCGCATGTCTGAAATATCGGATCTGGGGAAATTTCAGGTACAGGGTAAAAAACAAACCTGTGCCTAATAACAGGAAGGTAAACCATTGAGAGCCCCCGATATGGTTGTCGAGATTCTGAAGGAGGGCATTCAATTCATGCAGCATGCTTCGGGAAATTGAAATAATTGTTAATCATACCGGCAAAACTAACAAAATATCCCTATCGGCAAAGTTTTAGCCTAAGCACTTCGTTTTTTTCATCCGTTAAAGGCCGGAATCATGATAATCATTAGATTTGCCTACCTTGATTTTTTAACAATGGAACCTAAAAGAACTCCTTTATTTGATGTGCATGTCCGGGCCGGAGCTAAGATGGTCGAGTTTGCCGGTTACATGATGCCCTTGCAATATTCTTCTGTCCTCGACGAACATAAATCCGTGAGAAACGGCGCAGGTATCTTCGACGTCTCCCATATGGGAGAATTCATGATCGAGGGAGAACATGCTGCAGAATTGATTCAATATGTGACCAGCAACGATATCTTGGTGATGGAGAACGGACAGTGCCAGTATTCCTGTCTGCCCAACGACAGCGGCGGTATTGTGGACGACCTGCTTGTGTATAAATTCAATGACAGCAAATTCATGCTTGTCGTGAACGCTGCGAATATGGAGAAGGACTGGGAATGGATCATGGAAAAAAATACAATGTCCGCCGGTATGGAAAACATATCCGATAATACCGCCTTGTTTGCCGTCCAGGGTCCGATGGCCTCGCCGCTCCTTCAGAAGATTACCACGCCCAACCTGTCGAATATGAAATATTATACCTTCCGGAAAGGCAGGATCGGTAATATAACTGACGGCGCCATCATTTCGGCAACGGGGTATACAGGTGCCGGAGGATATGAAATATTTGTATATAACCAATACGCCGTTGCCGTCTGGAACCTGATCATGGATGCCGGTAAAGAATATGGGATCAAACCCATCGGACTGGCTGCAAGAGATACTCTGCGACTCGAGATGGGATATTGCCTGTACGGAAATGACATCGATGATACAACATCCCCGATTGAGGCAGGACTTGGGTGGATCACCAAATTCAACAAGAAGTTCGTAAACAGCGATGCCCTGAAGCGGCAAAAGGAAAAGGGGGTTAGCCGGAAGCTTGTTGGATTTGAGATGACGGAAAAAGGGATTCCCCGGCACGGTTATAAGATTTTCAATCCCGATGACAATGATATTGGGATTGTGACCTCGGGCACCATGTCGCCTTCATTGGGAAAAGGCATTGGCATGGGTTATGTAGCTGCGGGAAATGAAAAGCCCGGGACAAGGATACTGATTGAGGTCCGTGAAAAGAAGCTCCAGGCGAACGTCGTCAGACTTCCCTTTTACAAACCACAAGCCCAATGACCGTGGGGAAATCAATCGTCTCTGTCTGTTTGTCCCCGCTCTTATCTGAAAATTATGTGATGACCGACAGCACAGCGGTCATCATCGACATCCTTCGCGCCACCTCCTGCTGGGTGACGGCCCTGGCCAATGGCGCTGTCTCTGTTCACCCCGTGTCAACCCTTGAAGAATGCAAGGACCTTATGCAAACCGGTTACATCGGGGCAGCGGAAAGGCAGGGGAAACAGGTGGCAGGCTTTGATGCAGGCAACTCGCCGTTCGACTTTCCACCCGAAAAGGTCAGCGGGAAAAAAATTGCCGCCACAACGACGAACGGATCGAGGACAATCATGGGGTTAATGACGGCGAAAGAAGTGGTTGTTGGGTCCTTCCTGAATTTTTCCTCCGTAAAAACCTGCCTGGAAGAGTCTGAAAACGAAATTGTACTTGCCTGTTCCGGGTGGGAAGGGGGGATCAGCCTGGAGGATATGATTTTTGCAGGAGCCTTGCTTGAAAAACTTGAAAGGCATTATACACCGTCCGGCGATGCTGCCATAACCTGCCTTGAATTATGGAAGTCAGTCCAACCCGGCTTCCGGACCTGGCTGCGAAGATCATCCCATGTACAAAGATTATTAAAACTTGGCCTTGAAAAAGATATTGATTATTGTTTCAGTTTTGATATTTTTAATATTGTACCAAAACTATCAGGAAACGAGATAATAATCCCGGCTGATTTGAAGTGAAACTCGTCTGATGAATAGACTATAATATTGCTTAACAAAAAAATCCTGGGCATTGGCGAAATTCTCTGGGACCTCCTCCCCAAAGGAAGGCAGTTGGGAGGAGCCCCGGCCAATTTTGCTTATCACGCAAAACAACTTGGCTTCGATGCTGCCGTGATGAGCGCCGTAGGCCGGGACGCCGACGGTAAAGACATCCTTGAGATCATCATGAAATCAGGTATCAAAAGTTTCATTGGCGTAAATGAACGACCTACCGGGACAGTGAGTGTAAGTCTCGATTCCAAAGGCGTACCTGTATATATCATCCATGAAAACGTTGCATGGGATTTTATTAATTCAATGCCTGATGCCCTGGAATGGGCAAGTAAGGCCGATGCAGCTTGTTTCGGGTCCCTTGCCCAGCGATCATCAGTTTCGAAAGGTTCAATTCATGAAATCCTCGAATCTGTTCCGGAAAATTGCCTGAAGGTTTTTGATATAAACCTGCGTCAGCAATATTTTTCCAGGGAAACAATTCTGGCATCCCTGCAAAAGGCCAGCATTCTGAAGATCAATGATGAGGAAATCATGGTTCTGGGCAAGATGTTTGGCCTGGGCGAAAAAGAGGAGATCATTGCCGAAAAAGCCCTGCGTGAATTCAGACTGGATTATCTTGCGCTTACCAGGGGAGCAACCGGGAGCTGGCTTTTCTCCCCGATCGATGCATCTTGGCTTCCAACGCCTAAAGTTGAAGTTGTCGATACGGTTGGTGCAGGCGATTCATTCACGGCCGCCATGGTGGCAGGCATCCTATCGGGGAAAAAGCTCCCGGATGTTCACCGGCTGGCGGTGGAAGTCTCGGCATTTGTCTGCACCCAGGCCGGCGGCACTCCCGAGTTGCCGGATCATCTTATAAAAGAACTGAAATAGAAATTACCCTTTAAAAAAATTCGTTCATTTCAATGGAGTTAAAATCAACAAATAAAAATCACGAAACATTAATTTTCGATTACGGCTGCGTGATCAGTCATCCTCAGAACATGACATCGGTTGGGAGGATCATGGACAAACTGAAGCTCAGGAATGTGGAAGATTTCAATAAATTATATTCCATTCACCGCGCAGAAATCGATTCAGGGCTGATCACACTGGAGGAATATTGGACCCGGACTTTGAAAGAAATCAATGTTTCGCTGAATAGCGAAGATTTCAAATGGATTGTCAGGGAGGATATCGTAAGCTGGGCCGATATCAACGAGGAAATGATCGGTTTTATCAAAGAGCTTAAATCCAAAGGTCATTCCCTGGCCATTCTTTCCAACATGGTGACCGAAACCCTGGATTACCTGAAGAAGAATACCTCGTTCATCGAATTATTCGATCACCCGTTCTTTTCATGCGATTTCAATCTGATAAAACCCGATCCACGCATTTATAAATATATCCTGGATCAAATGAAGGTTCGCCCGGAGGATTGCATTTTCATCGATGATCTTCGGCGGAATTGCGATGCGGCGGAAAAGTCGGGGATCCGGTCGATTTTGTTTACTGACATACTGCAAATGAGATCTGAACTCGGAAGGATATTTGGCTGAGACTATAGATTCGGGAAGTTCAGGCGTTTATTTGTTTATCTGTTTATTCGTTTATCCGGCTGTAATATCCGCGTCATTGGAGTTGACCAAACCTTCGTCGTAACATCCGCCCCGCCTTATTGACAAATATTGCCCAATTTTTCAATATGAAGCATCTTTGATTTTTGCTAACTTTCTAATGGCCTGATATGTTTGTGGTCTAAACCCGGGACATAGTGGCTATTCTATATCTTTTTGAAAGATGAAATTAACGGCAAAACAAATCAATGAAATTGCCCAGGAACTGGAAGCCGGTATGAAAATTTTCACTGACCGTGAGAATCTGGAGATCCGGACCATTCTCGACTGGGACGATATTACGGATCCTGGTATATGGCATAAAGAACAAAAAAAAATTGAGCGTGAATGGCCCGATTATATAACCATCGAGAAACTGGAGCCCGGGGAATCGTTTCGGATCATGGAAAGTTTCGTTGACGAGATAAATGATATCAAGCTGAAGCAAGATTTAATAAAAATTCTTAGCCGGAAAAGTCCATTCGCCAATTTTAAAGCTGAAATTGAATCTTCTGCATACCGGCAGAAATGGTTCGACTTCCGGACAATGAAATATGAAGAGTATGTGAAGGCGCAATTAGAAGTGGAAAATATTGAATTTGAGAAATAAGAAGCAACCTTCCCCATTCTTTCCCCATATCTTTGATTACTGCACCGGAATAATTAAATTATACTCATTATTATATCAGGAAAGAAAATCAGTGCACAAAATATGTATTCTTCCTGTATTTAGTAATCTATTAAAAGTCAGGAAAATAAGATGAATACGAGATAAACGAAATAAATGCAATTACATATACGCAACCGTTGCGCACCATACGGTCGGACAAATCAAAAAAGATATTCGCAACGGGTGACAACGTTAACAACACAGACTCGACTTCAACTAAAGTAACAGCAGACTCGAGATTAATAAAGTTTATGCTAAACATTGCCAAGGCGCGACTTTAACGTTTCAAAATTACATTCGCTGACTGTGAAACAATCTTGGCTTCGGTAGACAATGACGGATTGAAAAAAAAATAAAAAGGACTCGTTTACGCGGAGAGTTTTACAACCGGTGGACAAAGGTTTCATTCCGCGGAAAGTTTCGGGACTTTTGCTCACCCGCGCTCACATATTGGCTTCCTTTCTATGGAGACTCTGGAGAGAGATGATGATCTTAGTCATTGTAAAGTTGAAATCGTATCAGTAAACTTTGCTAAATCTAAAAACTAAGATTATGGAAAAGTCTCCAAAAACCGGTGCCCAGATTTACGGCTACACAGTATGCATTGTATCAGTAATCACCTTCTTGATTTGCATTTCAACTTTATTGAATGCTTTCTTTGACCTTCAAGACCCATTGCATTCGGGATACAATCTTCCTGGCAGTCCGAGTTTAGTAACTTATGAAAATTACAGAATTGACATCCTGAAAAACTTGCCCAAAAGTGATGATTCAGCAAGCCTTCTCCCGGATGAGCAAACACTCAGAGCTATGTATGAAGCTGCCCTTAATGATAAAATCACCTCAGTAAAAAGTCAGGCTAACCGAACTATAATAATCAGCCTCGTTCTAATCGCTATATGTGTAACTCTTTTTGCAACGCATTGGAGATGGATAAGAAAGATGAATAAATCAGAAAATTAAGACTCAGTTGTAGACCGCACGGTGCACAATAAATAAGGTTTCGTGTGGTCGAGGAACGAGACCCAACATGAAACCGTGTTGCACGGAATCCTGACCTGCTATTATGAAAATTCAATCTGAAAGCTGGAAGAATGTGTTAACTATATTACTTTCATTTTATAAAGCAAAACTGCCCCTAACACGAGGGTAGGGCCAATGCCTTTCTTTTATTGCAGTTTGAAGCTTTTATGATTTTTACTATCTTTCTTCCAGGTTCAAAAATATGTTCCAGTTTACTCGGCACTGGCTCTACCCGCCAACCGTTAACTGGCCTCTTTAATTGTACACTTCAAAAGAAACTCATATGAAAATCGGAACTTTAACATTTCTTTTACTTTTACCAAATTTTCTTATGGCTCAATCAAATAATAAAGTTACAGAAGCATTTCTCCAGTCT
>DATDPY010000080.1:0-3606 GCA_035292565.1 Cyclobacteriaceae bacterium
TTATGCACGAAGCTCGCTGGTTCGGTATGGATGGGCCGGTCATCGGCCGTGCCCGGGATATTATCGGTCAGAAACATGCCGTCGTCGCCGCCGCAGAAATTCATTACATACCCGGCATCGTTCTGCATGGCGAGGAAGTAGCGGTTCCCCCATTTTAATTCCTCTTCAATCTGCGTCCTGTTCCATTCCGGACCCATGGTCTCTGCAACCCTCGATAATCCGATCATTCCATAAAGCGTGAAGGCAACCCATTTCCTGTAGTCGCCGGCATCGTGCCAGCCGCCGGATACATCACGATATGTCTTCATTGTCCAGCCAGGGCCCGTGTCAAGCCTTCTGCCGTCATCGACATGGCAAGGAGCCGCATAACCTGTCGTGCTTGGACCGCAGCGCTGGATGCTGAAATAAGTTACTGATTTTTTTATGGCATCTTCATAAACATTGGATGCGATCCTGAAAGGCGTTGACCTTAATTTATTCACCTCGATGACGTAAGTGCCTTCCGTTGCAACTTCGGTGAATGATCCTTCCGTGTAATTGCCGAAATAACCTGGTTTGGATTGGGTCAGGCCCCTGGAGACTGTTTTATTATTGGAGGTATTGATCACTCTGAACTGAGCCGGTTTTTCACCGGCGACAAGGAACACCTTTACGGCTTTTGGCGGGTAACCAACATGGTTCACCAGGATCTCTCCGGACAATTCCTGACCATAGGATGCGGAGGTGACCATTAAAATTAGCAGGCACGAGGTTGTTTTAAAAAATGTCTTTTTCATGTCTTAAGTAAAAAATGGTTCTGGCTTTCAATTTAATTAAATTCCGGATAATTAATATCCGGTTGTCAAATCTTTTGGATGTGAGTGTGAACCGGATTGTGAGCAACAGCAAGATGGACAGAAAGAGCAAGAGTCCATGATCTATAACTCATTCACCCAGCTTTTGCTAAAATTTCGGCCGCCAAAGAATATCCTCGCAAGTTCGTACCGTGAGTATGCTGTGCTTCGTCAGATGCAGCAAATCACCAAATTGAACTATACGGGTGCGTGAATACCGAATAGCTTGCCGACGAAATCCCCGAAAAAGTATGTGGCCATGGTTGTTCCGATAAGCAGCAGGGTATTTTCGATGACCTCCCGCCTGAATTTCGTTTCGTTAACGACTGAAACATAAAACGTGAATCCGATGCTCATCAGGATGGCGAAGATGATGGATACTCCGAATGCGGTGATCATGGAGTCGGTCAGAAAATAAGAGACCGCAAGAAGAATTACTGCCAGCAGGTAAGAGACGCCTGTGATCAAGGCCGAGGCGATGGGCGATTGCCTCATCTCACTCTTTGCCTTCATATATGCCGCCACCGCCATTGAGATGCTAGCAGCAAAGCCAACGATCAATCCCGCAACCCCGGCGATGAGCGTGGAGCCCATCACCCCGAGGAAGCCGGCGTGGACCCCGCTGATTTCGATCACCGCATCGGAAAGCCCGAGTGCCACGAACCCGATGTAACGCACGATCGCCTCATCGACCTGCGACATAAAATACGACTCGTGTTCTTCTTCGTCTTTAAGTATGACAGTTAATCGATCTCGCTGGGCGGCATCAAGAATCGGAAGCCATTGGCGGTACTGCCCTGCCACCTCATGCTCATGCCGTTCGAGGAATTTCATCGTAAAGACAAGACCGGCAAGTCTGCGCATCCATAAAAGAGGCCTGATACGAAAGTTACTTACCGGTTCCGGTTCCTGGTTCGTCACCGTTTTCCAAAAAAGAGCATGTTCGTGCTCGGTTTTTGCCAGGGTTTCCAGCACGGTCTTTCGTTCCTTGTTTCTCTCCTTCCTGGCCAGCAATGCGTAAACTGCGCTGTCGAAATACTCATTGTTCAGGAAGCGGATAGCCTGTTGTTTCAGGGGCGCCGGAATGTCTGTCGTGAAGTTCATGAAAGTTTTTCTTTTATCAGAACCAAGATACAAAAGGATGATTACTCTTATTGATTCTCCGTTGGTTTTTCCAAAAGGTATGTTTTGATTTTTCCGGTTAATTAATTAATTTGTTCTCAATTTTTAAGTTAATTTTCTATTTAAAATTCAATTACAGCTATGGGCTTAAGCATTCATTACAACGGAAGATTCAATAAGAAACCTCCATTGTCCGAAATGATTGAGGAAGTAAGAGATATCGCGGAAATTCATAACTGGGAATATCACATTTTCGGAACAAAATTACCCGATATGAGCATTGACCAGGAGTCAAACAAGGAGGAAGTGTATGGTATAAGTTTTTCGCCCCCGCATTGCGAACCTATATGGCTATGTTTCTTATCAAACGGGAGAATGAGCAGTCCCGTTAATTTACAATGTTTTGGTAATTCTGTTGATGATCAGGAAAAAAAATACCTTTATTTATTATCGACAAAAACCCAATATGCCGGAATCAATATACACAAGTTGATCATTCATCTTTTAAAATATTTAAGTACGAAATATTTTATAGAATTTAATTTATCAGATGAGGGAAGATATTGGGAAACCGGTGATGTAAAACTGCTGGAACAGATTTTTGACCGTTACAATAGGGCAATGGATATTTTAGGTTCGGCCCTGGACAATATTCCCTACAGCAAGGCGGAAAGTATTGAAGAATATTTCGCAAGAATATTGGAAATGATCCGGAAAAATTGAGAGGGGTAGAGATATTTGGCATCGTCATCAAGGAAATATATTTTAATTTGGCAGAAATGAAAGTAAGAGGATTTTTTACGCTCGCAAGTATCATTATTGTTATTTTTTCCGGTTGCGCATCCATCCGCAAACCTTACCGGTTGGTTGACGGCTATCGGTTTGTTCAAAAAGAAAACCGACGCTCTAACTCGGTCGAATGGGGGCTGATCTGGGAAGACAATTTCAATAATGGATACCTGGATACGATGCACTGGTCACGGATTGGTTTGTTTACCTCCCCGGAATGGAAAGTTCCGGTCGAACGTTGGCGTGAGGTTCACCATTGCTTCCGGTATATAACTGCCACGGATGACCGGGTTGTTCAGTTTGATACCGGGAACATCCTTCTAAAAGGAATTATCAACCCGGATTCTTTAACAGGGGATCCCCGCCCCTACCTGACCGGCGGCATTTATTCACGGAATAAATTCGCTTTCCAATATGGAAGAATCGAGATCCGGGCAAAACTGGATCCTGCCTGCGGGGCATGGCCTGCCATCTGGATGAAATCCGATCAAGACATATATCCGAACCAGCACAATGGGGAAATGGATATTGTGGAGCGTCTGAACCATGAAGATTCCGCCTACCAGACCACTCATAATCATTATACGATTACGCTTAAGCAGGACACACCAAAGAAATACGCCAAAGCACCCATTAAGCCGGACGATTATAATATTTACAGTGTAAGTTGGTACCCGGATAAACTCGTTTATGCAATCAATGGTGTCGTTTCTTATGTTTACCCGAAAATCCCCGGTGCAGGAACGTATCAGTGGCCTTTCGATCAACCCTTTTACCTGATCATCGATCAGCAACTTGAAGGCAGCTGGCCGGGATACATCACCCATCCTGAAGAACTTCCGATCAATATGACGGTTGACTG
>DATDPY010000081.1:0-3241 GCA_035292565.1 Cyclobacteriaceae bacterium
CCCAGGGAAGCATCTTTTTTACATAGTCGTAATTATCGAATGTATCGCTCGGCCTTCTCCAGTCCGGGTAGGTCCCGAAATACAGGTTGTCCACTTCCTTCATCAGGGAAACCATCCACGCTGCATCGTTCGACAACCCGCCGTGGTTCTCGATCAATACCTGGATCTTCGCCTGCATGGCATACTCGAGCAGCATGTGGTACGATTCGGCGGCCCATTTCAATCCTTCTTCTTTGGAAACATTTTCGGGACCGCGGCAATTGGTCCGGATAGCGTGACATCCCAGGTATTGGGCAACGTCGATCCACTTCCGGTGATTGAGAGCAAACTGCTTTCGTTCTTCTTTGGTCGCAGAACAGCCGTCGCCTTCAGCATCCACCATGATCAGTACCATGGTTACGCCCTGGTCTTTGGCATTCTGTTTCAGCTTATTCAGGTAATCCATATGAGGCACTTCAAACAAAGTGTTCACGAATTCAATTCCGTTGATATCGAAATCTTCGCGTGCGATCTTCGGGAAATCCAGGGTTTTCCATTTTCCCGAACGTACTTCTTCCACCAGCGCCCATTGGGCTATGGAAATATCATCGTGGGTCATGCGTGGCATTGACATCGATTTATTGTTTTGTAAAAAGGCCGGGGTTACCATTCCCGCAGCTCCAAGGATAAGGGATTTTTCAATAAAATCCCTGCGAGTTATTGAATCCATAGTTATCATTTTTTATTTAAGTCTAAAAATTAACGCTTTCCAAAATGTTTTTGAGGTAAGAAAATTCCTTGTTTATGTGTAATCGGGGAATCGGGGAATCCATTTAATCAAAGTTCCCATCCGGACCGGTATTCCCTCACCAGGTATTTATCTGCGTCGGGCATGTTGGTAAATTTCATTGCCTGAGCATCCCATTCCAGCGGCGGCGTTGTGGTCTCCGCTTTAAAATTTTTCCTGCTGAATCGTAAGGCAGCGCCCGCAAGGCATATGGTTTCAGTAACGTTCGCAACATTGTTGAAGCTTCCCGGCGACTGCTTGCCGGTCTTGATGGCCTCAACCCAGACTGCATCGGCATTTCCCCTGCGCTGCTGTTCTCTTTCGGGAAGTTGGCTGACACCGAGGTATTCAAACATCTTTTTCTCAGGGATGATCTGGTCGCCCAGGATCTTTCCCTTGTCCCCCACGAACATTAGCCCGGTGGCTGGCATTGCCTTTTTATCAGGCCTCAACTCATCCGGAGTCATCGGCCTCATGCCCCCGTCATACCAGTAAAGATCGAGCGGCGGTAATTCCCCGCTGGCAGGAAGTTTGAATTTAACGATACATGCATTGGGGAAGGAAAAGTCGTTCGGGTAAATCTTGCTTATCTGGTCGGCGATTTCGCTGTAGCCGCAGGGGAGGGCTTCAACACTTTCCGGAATGCCCAGACCCAGGGAATCGAATACCGGCCAAAGGCTGTAATTCCCCATATCAGCAATACTCCCGGCTCCAAAATCATACCACCCTCTGAAAACGGCATGTGTATAGTGAGGGTGGTAAGGTCGGTCCGGGACAGGCCCTAGCCACATGTCCCAATCGAAGCTTGGCGGTACCGGGACCTGTTCAGTCGGGATTCTGGAATATTGCGGCCAGTACGGGCGGTCAGTCCAGTTATGGATCTCCTTCAACGTTCCGATCGCCCCGCTCAGGATCATCTTTCGCAGTTCGTCGTTGGATCGTCTCCATGCCAACAAATGCGTGACTACCCCGGTTGTCCGGGCGGTCTGAGCTACAAGACGGGCTTCGTAAACCCGGTTGGCCAGGGGCTTATGCATGATCACGTGCTTTCCTTTCTTCATGGCGGCAATAGAAATTGTGGCATGAAGATGGTCCGGCGTCATGATTTTAACGGCATCAAGGTCTTTTTCCTTGTCAAGCAATTCCTTGAAATCGGTATAGGAAGAACAGCCGTTAAATTTTTCAGCGGAACGTTTCTTTGCATAATACTTTTCGACCACTTCTTTGGCAACCGCCCTCCCTGCCCTGATTCCTTTAACTCCCTCTCCCCAGGATGGTTCTTCCAGCACTTCCCGGATGCTGTTCCGGATGCCGGTGGGCGACCAGTCGATATAATTGGTATTATCGTTCTCAGGGTCGCAGGCGGCTACGATCTGTACATCAGGATTTGAAACAAGTCTTACCATTTCGCGAAGACCCTGGGTTCCGCACCCAATATAGCCCAGGGTGATCTTATCGTTGGGGGCAACGTATCCCCTGCCACCGATCACGTGGCGCGGGACCACTGTAAAAGCCGCGATGGAGGCGGCAGTTCCTAAAAATTCCCGCCGGTTAAGATTTCGGATTTTTTTCATAAGCAATAATTCAGGTTGGATGATCAAATTAACAAGCACCGGGCATATATCCAAGCTTGTAATGTTCATATTGAATTTTGGAAGTAATTTTCTGTTTTGAAAATTATGACAGTTAAAGTGGCCGATGAAAATCATGTCCCCGGATCCGGGGAATTATTGAATGCACTCACGCACGCTGCCGGGGTTATGGCTTCGGTTGCCGGCACAGTCTTCCTGATCATCAAGGCTCTTCCCATTGAAAATTCCCGATACCTTGTCAGCTTTTCCATATTCGGAACCTCGCTGATCCTGTTGTACACCTCGTCGACGCTTTACCATGCTTTGCGGGGCGAAAACATTAAAATGATATTCCGCAGAATTGATCACGCTGCGATCTATATCCTCATTGCCGGCACCTATACACCCTTCCTGCTCACGCAGGTACGGGATCCGCAGGGGCAGGTCTTCTTTATTATCATCTGGACGATTGCAATTGCGGGCATTATATTAAATGTATCGCGGAAGATCCCGCCCAGGTGGATTTCGGCATCGATATATATATGCATGGGTTGGATTGCCGTAATTCCCTATAAGGAACTGATCCGGGACATACCCCGTCTGAATCTTTGCCTGATCCTGGCCGGCGGATTGATCTATACATCCGGAACAATATTTTACGTCTGGAAAAAACTGCCGTACAACCACGCCATCTGGCACATCTTTGTAATCGGGGGAAGTGCTTGTCATTATTTTGCAGTTTATTTCCTCATGGGATAAGATCCTGCTGAATTGTATAAAATCCCGTATTTTTGCCCGTTTATTTATCAACTATGAAAGGGATCTATACCATTAGCTTACTTGTACTCTCCAACTCCTTCATGACCCTAGCCTGGTACGGGCATCTGAAATTCAAGCAAATGAC
>DATDPY010000082.1:0-4227 GCA_035292565.1 Cyclobacteriaceae bacterium
GTATGATGATGGAATTACCTCCCATCTCGAGGTTGCAATTCCTCAACTCGACCGGGCAGGGTACAGGGGCACATTTTTCATAGACGGCGTCATGCCGGAAAAGGAGATCCTCCAATGGAGGGAAGCCGGCCGGAACGGGCATGAGCTGGCCAACCATACCGTATATCACCCATGTTCCAAAGAAGTGTTGAAACTACACCCGCATTATGTCAATGAAAACTACGACAGGCAATCCATTATTCGTGAGATCGCCATGATGAACCGGATGCTGTTCGCCATTGATGGTAAAAGCCGGCGCACCTATGCATATCCCTGCACGGATACGGTCGTCGGCGGAGAGGATTATGCCGATACGCTTCAGGCCACAGGTCTTGTCACTTGTGCAAGAATAGGAGGGGGTAAGAGGCCGGTCACCGATCTGAAGTCCATGGACCTTTTCAGGATTCCAAGCTGGGCGCCAGTAGATGTGAATGAGGCGGAGGTTCTTATTGAATTTGCAAAATCTGTTTTGGACAGCGGTGGTTTGGGCGTTTTCCAGTTCCACGGGGTAGGGGGCGATTACCTGGCGGTTTCGGCCGAAGCCCACCTCGGACTTTTGGAGTACCTGGAAACTCATCCCGATATCTGGGTCGGGACCTTCCAGGAAGTGATGGACTATATATCGCAAAATCGCGACTGAGCCTTGATTTGGAATTTTATTAGCCATCGGAAATGACAGACCGCGACAGTATGATCCGGGTTTCAATCATTCTCATCAGCGGGATCGTCTTTATTTCATTCCTCGGAAGGGTCCATTTATTCGACTGGGATGAGGTGAATTTCGCCGAAGCAGCCCGGGAAATGATTCTAACCGGGGATTACCTTTCCGTGCAAATCAATTTCCAGCCCTTCTGGGAGAAGCCGCCGCTGTTCATCTGGATGCAGGTGCTCTCGATGAAATTATTCGGGATCAATGAATTTGCCGCCAGGCTGCCGAATGCCATTTGCGGAATAATCACCCTCCTCGTGCTTTACCAATGGGGCCGCAAACAGGCGGGAAGAAATTTCGGATTGTTATGGGTCATGATGTTTGCCTGTTCGGTGCTTCCATTTTTTTATTTTAAGTCGGGAATAATCGATCCCTGGTTTAACCTTTTCATTTTCCTGGGTATAATGCATGCTATCCAATATACAACCGGCGACCCGGAACAGAAAGGACGAATGCATGCCGCGCTGGCAGGCTTGTTCATCGGCCTGGGGGTTTTGACCAAAGGCCCGGTGGCCCTATTGATTTTCGGGCTTACAGCCCTGGTTTACTGGGTTTATAAAAAGTTCAGGGTGAAGGCAAGGGTTCCGGACTTGCTCTTGTTTGCATTGATTTTCATTCTGGTTGGCGGGGCGTGGTTTATTATCCTCCTTGCGACGGGTCACCCGGAAACCATCCGGGAATTCTTCCTCTATCAGGTCCGGCTATTCCAGACCAAAGATGCCGGCCATGGCGGGTTCGTGTTATACCACTTCGTTGTCCTTTTCATCGGCGTATTTCCAGCCTCCGTCTTTGCCATTCACCGGTATGGGTTTCGAAACGAAGAGCCTGATAAAGTCCTGAATGATTCCCGGACCTGGATGATGATCCTGTTCTGGACCGTGCTCATATTGTTTACCATCGTGAAAACCAAGATCGTTCATTATTCTTCCATGTGTTATTTCCCTCTGACCTTCATCGCCGCATATGTCGTTCACCGCGCATCATTGAAAAATGAAAACTTGTCAAAAATGCAAAGGATCCTTTTGATCCCGGTAATTTGGGTGTGGGGTG
Source organism: Cyclobacteriaceae bacterium (assembly GCA_035292565.1). Taxonomy (GTDB): domain Bacteria; phylum Bacteroidota; class Bacteroidia; order Cytophagales; family Cyclobacteriaceae; genus DATDPY01. The sequence continues at coordinate 1,799 of DATDPY010000082.1, forward strand.
TGGGTGTGGGTGTGTTACAGCTTATGGCCATGTTTAAGGATAAAGTAATTGCGATGGATCTGATTGATGATCCATTTGCAGTTGGAAACCTGCAGGCCGAAGTACCCTGGAGCGGTTTTGAATTCCTGATCGGCCTGATCTTTATTATCGCAGCAAGCGTGGTTATCTTCGCCGGTAAAATGAAACTGGTGACCAGAGTGTTTGTATTTCTCGGCCTTACCCTGTCATTCATATTTGCCACGGTATATTTTATAACGCCCAGGATCGAAGGATACTCCCAGCGTGCAGCCATTGAATTTTATAAAGAACTCCGGGGGAAGGATTGTTACGTGGAAACACTCGGTTTTAAAAGCTACGCTCAATTGTATTATTTCGACAAGCCGGTCCCGGAGAAACCCTACCGCACCGGCTGGCTGCTGGAATGCGACATCGATAAACCGGCTTATTTTGTGATTAAAAATACAAGGAGCCGGGAATACCTTGAAAAGTATCCGGAGCTGAAAATGCTTTATGAAAAAAACGGTTTTGTATTTACAAAAAGAGAAATTCCGGTTCACTGAACCGGACCCCATATGAATTTCCGATGATCAATAACAAGATAATAGCCGTGGTCCTGCCGGCATACAACGCAGCCAAGACCCTGGAAAGGACGTATAAGGAGATCCCTTTCGATATTGTGGACCATGTTATCCTTGTCGATGACCTGAGTTCGGACGAAACGATCGAGGTCAGCCGGAAACTTGGCATCAGGCATATTTTCGAGCATAAAAGGAACATGGGATACGGCGCGAACCAAAAGCATTGCTATGCAAAGGCCCTGGAACTTGGTTCCGACATCGTCGTGATGCTTCATCCCGATTACCAGTACACCCCGCGACTCATTCATTCGATGTGTTACCTGATTGCAAACAATGTGTACCAGGTCGTTATTGGTTCCCGGATCCTGGGGAGGGGAGCGCGCCGGGGAGGGATGCCTTTATACAAGTACATGGCGAACCGTGTCCTTACCTTGATTCAGAATATACTGATGAACCAGAAGCTGAGCGAATACCATACTGGCTACAGGGCATTTTCCAAAGAAGTCTTGCAGCGCATACCCTATGAATCGAATTCAAATGATTTCGTATTCGACAACCAGATGATCGCCCAGATCTTTTATGCCGGTTTCGAGATCGCCGAGATCACCTGCCCGACACGTTATTTCGACGAGGCCTCCTCGATCAATTTCCGCCGGAGCGTAACGTACGGATTTGGCGTGCTGAGGACTTCCATCTCCTATTTTTTGCAAAGAAATAAAATGGTTAAATTTAAAATATTCGAATTGAGATAGATGTGCTTTAAATTTAATCTAGTTTTACTATAATTTTGTAGCTAATTAGTTCTTTGGGAGATTAGTGTGGGTGTGAGTGTGGGTGTGATCGGAAATGGTATGAAAATTCGTTTTGACGACAGGGGTTGGAAATTGGCTTAAAATCGATAAATTAAGGCATTGTTAATTTCAACCGCTATGTTTGATTTTGAAAAGCTTGATGTTTATCAATTGAGCCGATCCGTGATTGCCGATACTTTTCGGTTATTGGGCAAGCGAAATGCTGTAGATTACACCTTAAGAGATCAGTGGAAGCGGGCAAGCGTCAGTGTTATACTGAATCTTGCAGAAGGCACTGGCCGTATGAGCCGGGCAGATAAAAAGCATTTCTATGTTATGTCAAGAAGTTCTTTGTTTGAATGTGTGGCCGTACTGGAGATAATTCACAGTTGTGGCATGATGTCGCAGGTTGAGAAGGATGAATTTTACGGAAAGTATGAACAAATATCCAAAATGCTTCTGGGGATGATTCGGGGCCAGGGTGGGTAAATTTGATTATTTAAGAGAATCAAAAAAGCAAAAGTCATAGGCTGAGCGAAGAATTACAAAGAGAGCCGGTTTTCTCCACACTCACACCCACACCCCAAAAGGCCTACTAGCTCAATTTGGATAGAGCAACTGCCTTCTAAGCAGTAGGTTTCGCGTTCGAGTCGCGAGTAGGTCACAAAAAACGCCAAATTATGCTAATTTAGCCACTTTTTAGAATTTGCAACGGTATTGCAACGGTCATTTTTGGCTACGGGTGGGTCACGCTATCGCATTGAATTTTAGCAACTGCTTTATCTTATATCGGAGTAATCTTTCACAGTGAATCGGGATAATTTTATATATTCGTTAAAAAGCAAATGAAAGTAGAAAGGCGTAAAAAGGAGATTCTTATCCGGTTCTCGGCCAATACGAAGGCTTCAACTCTTCAGGATATGCTTGATTATCTGAGGTTCGAAGAGCTTACTTCAAGGCCATCTGCAAGTCAGCGCGATATCAACAAATTAATTTTGAAAGCAAAAAAAGGCAGGTGGGGGAGAGTTAAATCGGAATTGAGTATAGATGGAAAAGATAG
>DATDPY010000083.1:0-4360 GCA_035292565.1 Cyclobacteriaceae bacterium
GATGATGTAAAGTATCTGGATAAAATAAATATCGAGAATTACCGGTATATCTCAGTATGGCTTGAGTCGGTCCGGTTGCTGAAGGACTACTTCAAAGACGAAATTTTTATCCGTGGCAATTGCGACCAGGCGCCCTTTACCCTGGCTGGAATGATGCGCGGCACCCAGAACTGGATGATGGACCTGATGATGTCGAGGGAAGAACATATATTCCGGTTGCTTCAATATTGCGCCGATGCAGGGAAACAGTTTATCCGGTTAATGGCCGGTACGGGTTGTGATATGGTGTCGAACGGGGACAGTTCTGCCGGCCCTTCGATGATTGCTCCGGAGATGTATGAAAAATATGCAGTTCCTTATGAGAAGATACTGACTGATGCTGCCCACGATGCCGGCCTCCCTTATGCATTGCATATCTGCGGGGATACGGGAATGATTCTTGATAAAATGCTGCGGACCGGCGCGGATGCTTTTGAGCTTGATTATAAAACCGATATTAAACGGGTTTATGACCTTTACCATGAAAAAGCCACACTTATCGGCAATATTGATCCGAGCGGAGTGCTTACTTTGGGAACACCCGGACAGGTTAGAGCTAAAACGGAAGAACTGCTGAGGAATTATTCGGGCTCCCCGCGGTTCATCCTGAATGCGGGCTGTGCATTACCGTCGCTGACTCCGCCTGAAAATATCCGTGCCATGATCCATGCAGCCAGGGAATTCAGGTGAGCCATCCTTAGCCCGCGACTTAAGTCCCGGGCAATGGATGCATTAATCCCCAAACAAAATTTCCTTGTTTTTAACAATGAAGATAAACAGAGGATCTTCCCGTGGTTCATCATGGGTTATCTCATCCCCATCGTTGCCGGATTCAGATAAAATTTTAGCAGCCGCATCCGGCTTTCCATTGAACATGGCCATGCTCCATCCGGCTCTTTTGTCCTGTGGGGATTCCTTCATCCATTGATGAAGAAGATTTTCCGCCTCTGAATTTTTTCCTGATTTTCTAAGGGCGAGGGCAGAGGCAAGGTCCGATGAACCTGAAGGCTGGTAATTTTGTGACTGGATAGGAGCAATTGCTTTTGTAAGGAGTTCCTTCGCCTTTGCCGCATTCCTGGATTTCTCATAACAAATAGCCAGCAGGTAATCTTCCAGTCTTTCATCCACATCATACGGTCTGCCTACTCCGAGGTTTTCCGGCCAGAGCTTTGCCGATTCCAGGTACTTAATGGCAGTTTTATAATTATTTTTTCCCATGGCCTGAGTCGCTGCGTTTAACTGCATCGCCCTCCAGGTTTCCCTGCCTTCGGAAGCACCTTCGTTGGGAAGGACTTTCAAATGGGCCATCAAATTGATCCCTTCGGAATGCCGGCCCAGGTTCAGGAAACATCGGGCCAGGTATAGGCCTGCATAATAGTTATCGGAATGATCTTTAAAATATGGCTCCACCAGGGCATTGGCCTTGTCCCATGCATTTTTATTCCCATAGAATTTTGCCAGCTCGAGAATCGGACGCCAATCCTTTGAAAGCCCTGAAGCCCTGGTAAGGTCTCTTTCTCTGGCTGCCTCATCGGTGTTCAGTCCTGCCCGCGTGCTGTAAAATGGCCAGAAATCAGGGTGGTCACCACAGCTATTCAACAGACCAAGAGCTTCTTCCCGGTGCGATAAATTCGCCAGTGCGAGGCCCGAATAATATTTAAATTTCCAGGAGCTGTTCATGGTCACAGCCCAACGCAGAGCGTCCGCGTCTTCCTGCCGGAATGGAAACACCATTTCCGGCGATAAAGATGCGGCATGTTCGAGTTGTCTCACGGCCTGGTCGTTGCGGCTTAATTTGGAATTGAGATAAGCATTCCATACCTCCACCATTGCGTGTTCCGGGGCGAGTTCCAGGACCCTGATGGCGTCTTCATTTCTTCCAAGGTTATAGTAAAGAACGGCCAGTTCAATATAGGTTTCCTGGGGCAATTCGTTCCGGATATACTTTTTAAATTCATCTGCATTTCCAGGGCTGGAATTTAACAGGTATTTCTCGAAACGAGCCAGGTGATTCAGGGGATCGGAGCGAAGGATCATTTCCAGTTTTTCATGAGCTTCTTCATTACGCTCCTGTAGCCGGGCCAGGATGGCAGCCATCTGCATGGCCAGGATATTATGCCGGTTAAAAAGCAGGCTCCTCCTTACATGGCCGCTGGCTTTCTCCAGTGAACCGTCCCTGAGAAAATGTATGGCAAGCTGGGTATGGGCCGCAACGCGATATTCCGGCGACTGTGCGGCAATGGAGAACCCGTCGAGAGCATCGGCTGTATTCCCCAGGGCTGAATTGGCAAGCCCGTAATAGTAATTGGAAGCCGGGTCATAGGTATCAACGGCCAGGGCAGTTTTGGTCAGCTCAAACGCTTCCTGCGGCCGGAGTTCGCGGATACATATGCCGGCCAGGCCATTTAGTGCAGGAACAAAAAACGGATCTTTATCGAGGCATGCAGTGTAACTTGTTTTAGCTCTGGCAAAATATCGCTGGCGTTCCCATTCCTTTCCTTCAAGGTACAGCCAGGACGCACTTTCAAAATTGAATCCCGCAGGCATTTCGAACGGCCGGTTCAGCCTGGCGTCATGGATTCCGGATGAATAAAAAATTTCATCGTCAAGGGTCAAGACGATTCCTTCTTTTCCCGGGCCCGCCGGCAACCTGATAATTTTGGATTCCCCTGTTTTTATATTCAGCGGTTCTTCGGCAACGATATTATTTCCAAAAATCACCTTTAATGTCTTTTCAATAGCTCCGGATGCGTATAAATACAAACGCCAGTCGCCGGCTTCTTCCCTAATGTTGAAGGATAGATCATCGGTGCCATATATAAGCCCCCTCATTCCTTTTACAGGAAACCAGAATTCCTTCCAAATATCGGAAGCATAGGGATTGAATGACCTGTGCTTGAAAGGCGTCAGTGTACTGGCAGGGCCGCTTTGATTGAACAGCCTGCCCGATTGGATTTCGGAGTATTGCCCGTCGGAATCCGTGAGAAGGTCTTCCCAGATCATCCCGTTTCTGGCCAGACCCCAGATCCAGATTTTTTTTCCGGGCTTATCGCTATATTCCGAAAAATGTCCGAAACCAAAATCGTCGTCATGCCAGTATCCTCCAAAAAAATCGGTATAGGTGCCGGCCACATGGTAGGATTTGGCAGGCCCGAAGTTGTTCTTTTCATAAAATGAGATCTCCCTGCCCCGGGCATCTACCGGGTATGGGAAATTCCTGCCGTCATGGTCGATGGAATACTTTCCTGGATAGGCATATTCAAGGTTCCCCGCAGATTTTACACCGGCGTTCATCCACTGGTAATAGGATTGTTCCCATGGATTTCCATTATACCAGAGCGCGTTGGTTTCGAAGCCTGCCCTGTCTTTGGGAAGAAGCACTTCCACTCTCCACTCCGTCCTCGAAGGCAAGTCCAGAGCGCCGATAAAACAGCTTATGCTACTATCCGCATTCATGCGTATAAAATAATCGACGGGGGCGGAGCAGGTTGGGGCATGGCCGATTACCCCGAAGTTTATTTCCAATCCGCCTGAAGTCCATGGTCCCCGCATAGCAATATCACGGAATTTGACGACGTGATTAAAATAAAGAAATTCTTTCCCCGTCGCCTTGTCAATGGCTCCCCAGATTTTTCCCCCGATTTCCGGCGTGATCCACAGTTTGATAAAATCATTTTCCATTTCAATCATTTTCCATGTTTTATTTTCTCCGCTGGCGGCATATCCATCGAAGCGGAAGTAAGGGTAAATGGTCCCGAATTCCGGAACAGGATTCGGATTATCAAACGGGTAGGTGACCATTTCCCTGGACACTTCGGAAATACGGACCTGGGCGAGAATATTTGTTGTCAGGAATAGGAGAAATAAACTATAGAGGGGTCGGTTTTTCATGGCATGTTAATTTTGATCGGAATTGAATTTTGAGAAAAAATATTCTAAAATTAGTGAAATTATTTCAGATAGAATTGGGTAGATGTACTTAAGGGTGGCCGGGAGAACGGGTTGTTAATTTCTACACTTTATTATAGCGGTCTGACGGTTCGAAACCGTCTGACCGCTTTTAGCTTTTCGCCCTCGTCTCCCCACGAGGGCGTTTGAGAAAGGCGTTTCCAAACGCCTCGAAACATACATTAAAGTCTTATTCCCATTTCCTCCACCTTACCGCTCAACCTGCTCTCTTCTGCTTTAAAGCCCATCAAATGGCTGGCCATGGAAACCTGTATCGTCGAAGAAAGAATGGAAGGATCATGCTTGCCGACGGCCCTTACGAAATCATGGACCAGGCCGTGATCCCCGCCGCCATGGCCCGATTCGAGTTCGA
>DATDPY010000084.1:0-7075 GCA_035292565.1 Cyclobacteriaceae bacterium
CCGAATATTCCTGCATGGACTCGAGAAGTGCGGCCTGGGTTTTTGGGGGTGTGCGGTTGATCTCATCAGCCAGGATGATATTGGCGAATACCGGCCCTTTGATGAATTGGAAATTCCTGTTGATATCGAGAGTTTCAGAACCCAGGATATCTGATGGCATGAGGTCGGGTGTAAACTGTATCCTGTTAAAGCTGAGATCGAGGGCTTCCGATATAGTTTTTATAAGGAGGGTTTTGGCAAGTCCCGGCACGCCGACCAGGAGGCTGTGTCCCTGGCAGAATATCGATGTTAATACCAGCTTTATCACATTTTCCTGGCCGATCACGACTTTGGAAATCTCCTTGCTCAATTTCATGAATGAGGAATGAAGGCTGTCTACCGCCTCAACTTCATTTTTGAATTCTATCATATAGGCTTTTTGGTTCCGGTCAATGATTTATTTCACTCCAGGATCTGGCACTGCTTGTATGATTCATCGATCAGAATAAACACGTCACCTTTTGCATTATCAAACCATTGCTCGAGTGCAATTTGCTTTTTTTCATTCAATGCTGCCAACTGGATCTTTTGATAGTCATCCTTGAGATTTGCCTGGTGAGGTTTATATTTCGATTTATGATAAAGAATTCTGACAGCTTCTTTGCCGTCTTCCATACGATAACGCATCGGGCGGGTGATATTGCCCACTTCCATGGTATCGATGGTAAAGAAAACCACGGGATCGAGGGTTTCAACGGAAACTCTTGCCGAGCCGTTATCATCGAAAATAAATCCGCCGTTGCCCGAAGTCCTTTCATCATCCGAGAATTCTTTTGCTGCATTTTCAAAAGGTATTGAATCCGTGATGATCAGGTTCCTGAGACTGTCGAGAAAGTTTTCGGCATCCTTGAAATCCAGGCTCGAAAAATCGGGGCGGATAAGAATATGCCTGGAATTAAATTCATTGCCCCTACGTTCGATCAACTGGATAATATGGAAGCCGTATTCAGATTCAATTGGCTGGGAGATTTCACCCGGTGACATGCGCATAGCCGCGGCTTCATATTCAGGCACCATTACTCCCCTGGGAGCAAAACCAAGGACGCCGCCTGATCTAGCTGAGCCGGGATCATTGGAATATTTAGCCGCAAGGGCTGCGAAATCCTCGCCTGTGGCAAAAAATCCGATCACGGACCATTGTCCAGTAAGCACCGAATAATCGAGGCCCAGGTAGTTCCTGGGAATGCCCGAGTCCTTTTTTAGATAGATCCTGGACGTATTGCTCAGGTCGGCATTATTGAATCTAAGGCTATCCTGCCCGCCGCGCGAGATGTTCCATGCTCCCTGAAATTCATTGGCAAGGAAACTGATCTCGTTGAGCGAGACCGCAAACTGCTTTAGCCTTTCATCAAATTCATACTTGCCCCGGTATTCCTTGCCTGTATTGTCGATAATCGTCAGGCTGTTCCCGGGCATAATATTGATCTTCCATCCTGCATAATCCTTGCTTATATCGCGTCCGTTAAGAATCCGGTTCCTGAGCTCAAGCGCCAGCTTCCTGGCCTGGTCTTTCTGGAAAGTGCCCGGTTTCGGAATTTTAACGATCTGGCCTACTTCAACCTCGGTGGATAGAAAAGGAAGGCTGTCGGATGGGATCTTGTTAAAAAATCTTTTTACTTCAGTCGGAGTGACCGTAATATCATCGGTGATCGTCCTCTGCATTTTATCGGCCACAAGTTGTTCCTTGATCTGGTCAAATAATTCGTCTTTAAAATCCTCGACGGTTTTCCCGTAATATTGTTCCAGCTTTTCCTCTGATCCGATCTGGGCAACGATAATCTGCATTCGCTGATCGAGGTTTGACTGCACTTCATCGTCTTCAACAATCACGGAATCGATTTCCGCCTTGGCTACCAGTACCTTGTTTATGACGAGGCTTTCAAGGATTCCGCACTTCACGTCCTCCCCGCCTTTTTGGCCTCTTGAAACGAATTCGAGGTAGGCTTTTTCCAGGTCGGATTTCAATATGATGAAATCGTCGACTTTTACGATGATGTTATCCAGAACCTGGCCCCCGGAATATTGAGACCTGGCCGCATAACTGATTGTGCAGACCAGAATTGCGATAAAACTAATTTGTTTCAAAAATTTCAAAATCATTGTTTTTAGCTGCCCTGTCATAAATCAGATCTTCCAGTTCCTTGGCAAGCGCCACTTTCCTTTTGTTGATGATGATTTTTTTAATATCCTCGCTCAACCATTCAAGAGGTGCGATCTCATTGGATATTTTATATTCATAAATCAGCAGTGAATAAAAGAAACTATCGTCTGTTGTGTCATAATACTTGTTGTTCATGATAAACTGCACCTTGTTGTCGATATTGACCAACGGGGTATTCTTAATGATCTCATCAAAGTTAATCCATGTGGAATCCATGAAAAATGTTGTGGAATACTGATAACAATAGGATTTGAGATCATTAAAATCCCTTAATGTACTGGATTGCATCATCTTCCTGAGCTGGTTGATCCTGGGAGCTTCTTTCGGCACTTTTACAAACCTGCATTTTACAATAGACTGGCGCAGCGGGAAATTATCTTTATTCAGATTATAATATTCCTCGATTTCTTTGTCGGATACCTGACCGTTCAGCTTCTGGTTAATATAAAATTTCTGGTATTCGTGGATCAGCAGGGCATACTGATAATCAAGGACCTTCCGCTCGAGGTCGGCTTCATCGATGTTCAATTTTTCCGATGCTTCGGCGATGACAAGCTGCTTGTTAATCCAGCTGTGGATGTATCTCGATATCAGGTTGATACTATCGGATTTGGAGGTATTGGGAGGGATCAGTCCCTCGAGATCTTTATTATAAAGATAAGAATTGTGGGCCCGGGCCGCCGGACGGCTGGAAATATCGGCCGCTTCGGAACCATTGCTGTTCCGGTCCTTGACACTAAGAAGGTCACAGGATGCCATCGATAATGCCAATAAAGCAATGAAAGATAATTCAGTCTTCAAATTCCCTGTAAATTTCTTTGAGAGATTTCTTATTGACGATCACCGGAAACCTTTTTTCAAGATCCTTTATCCATACCTTTTCAAGATATTCCTGATAGTCAGAGATCAGGTCCGCCCGAGATTCCCCGAAAGTCTTTGGCCGGCCCGGCAGTATATTTTCAATCAATACATAATATTCCTTGTCATCGATTGATAAATAGTACTTCCCGGTATTCCATTCGAGCATATTCAGGATCTCGTTGGTCCCCTTTTCATAGATACCTGTATCGATCTGCAAAATTAACCCCGGATAGTCGGAATAGTTATCGGAAAGCCATTTTTTAGATGATTTTTGAAAATAAATTTCATCAATTTCCCGGGCAATGGAATTCAAAACCAAAGTATCATTGGTCATAATGATGGTGGCCTCGGCCGACTCATCCATGGAATATTTTTCACGGTTATGTTTGAAATATTCGACCATTCCCGTTGAATCCAAAGCAGCCCTTTGCCATACTTTTTCATCCATTTGGTTAAACATATGTATACCCTCGCGGTATTCCTTTACCAGCCACCTGTATTCCGGATACTGCGACGCAAGATGATCGCGTTCATAATCGGTTAATATTTTTTCCCTGAAATCCTCGAACAACCTGGTCATATAAATTTCAGGATTCATGTTTCCGGAAGAAGTCTGGTTTTTCTTTATGTAACCGAGGAATTCCTTCGCGGAATATTTCCGGTTGTCGATTTCAACAATCGTTTTACCGGATAAGGCCAGCGTGGAATCGTAATCCCATTTTCCCCTGGCAAGCGAGCTGTCGGCCAATAATATGCACTCCTTAAATACTTCTTCAAACCGGGCATAGCGGTTCTTGCCGGCAAGGTGATCGAGGTAACTTTTCCGGACGAGGCTGTATCGCTCATCCTGTCTGATCTGTTCTCGGAGCTCGTTTTTCATTTCGTTGTAACCCCGAAGCGGAGTTTTGCCGATGAGCTTTATAATGTGGAGCCCATAAGGAGTAGGCACCGGCGGGCTGATATCTCCGGGACTTTGCAGCGCAAAAGATGCATCGCTGAAGGATGGTACCATCCTCCCTGCCCCGAATTCGGGTATCCTGCCTCCGTTGTTTTTTGTATTATTATCTTCAGAAAATCCGGCGCATAGTTTATCCCAATCCTCCCCGTTCATGATCTTCATATAAATGTCAGAAGCAGCTTGCCGAACGGCCAAAGAATCCGCTCCGTTCATTCCCGGCCTGTAGCTCAGCATGATGTGGGCCACATTCACCGATCCGGGGTTTGGGCGCTTATCCATGACCTTAAGGATATGGTATCCATACCTGGTCCTGAAAGGTTCCGAGATCCCGCCTACCGGCGTAAGATATGCCATATTCTCAAATGGAAGGACAAGCTGCAAGGCTGTGAAAAATCCTATATCTCCTGAATTATACCGGGCTGAAGGGTCTTCGGAATACCGGATGGCAAGCTCTCCGAAGTCGGCGCCGTTGCGGGCCAAATTATAGACCTCCCTTATCCTGGCCCAGGATGAAGTGGTATCGGACGGATTCCTGATATTAATTAATACATGGGAAGCGCGGATCACATATTTTAATCGTTCATAAACCTCCTCTGCCATGCTGTCGAGCCAGGAATCATTTTGAAGGTAGGTATCGTCGAGCTGCTTTTTGTACATATTATATTCCCTGAGGAATGCCGAGGATGTATCCTTGCCCTGTGAATAAGCCTCGCAGACCTTGAGTTTGAAATTCCGGTAAAGACTGAGATAATTATCGACATCCTCCCTGGTAAGCTTCTTTCCCGAATAATTATTTTTATTCATTGCATACATGAATTCATCAGCAGTAACCTGCAGGGTATCGATCCGGAACAGGATCCTGTCTGCACGGGCAGATTGGGGATATGCCGGCTGCATGAGGAGCCAAAATAAAAATACCGGTACAGTGGCAAAAGATCTCATACCCTCCCATTAAGGGATTACAATTCTATTCAATTTTATGGAATGGATGAATGAGGAGGGTGAAATAATCAGTTTGCGGCAGGAGAGAGTTTTTTATAAAGCTTGTAGACCGTTAAATTGTCTTCCCTGGAAATTTCGATTTTATCGATAATTTTCTTAACGAGGTTCAGGCCCAGGCCTCCCTGCCTTCCTTCGGCGACCAATTGCTCGATGGTCGGTTCTTTATAGTCGAGAATGTTGAATTCATTGGCTGTATCCTTGATTTCAAACACGATATGATTGTTTTCAAATAAGATGTTCAGATCGAAATAATCTTTGGGATTACAATTATGGGAATGAACGATCAGATTTGTACAGACCTCATCCACCGCGAGGATAAGAAAATGGATATCCTTTTCCGAGCGTATATGTTTAACCAGGGTTTTCCCGATAAATGACCTGATCTTTTTTAACCTGTCTTTCTGACAGGACACCCTGTACTTATATTGCATTCAGCAAGTTTTTTGCTTCTTCTCTCGAGTCAACAATTTTCAGGAGCTGGTCGAGCCCAAGGATCTGGAATACATTCTGGACCTTATTGCTCATCCCGAACAATACCATTTTAATTTTTTTTTCTTCCATATCATGAATATATGACATGAACACGCCCAGGCCGGCGGATGATATGTACTCCAGCTTACTGCAGTCGATCAATATCTTTTTATGCGAATTTATGGCCTGTCCGAGTTCGTTATCGAGGTGAATGGAAGAACTGGCATCAATCTCCCCGCCGATCAGAAGTACCAGGACCCCGTTTTCCTTAACAGAAGAAATGTTAACCATTATGACTTCATTTGAATTTCAAAATTACCATGGAATAGTCGTCTTCCGGATTTTTCATCTCACAAAACCGGTATAATTCGTCAATAATCGTGTTTTTGATCTTCTCGATATCCTGATCGGCTGTCAGGAGAAGGAGGTTTTTCAGTTTTTCGTAACCGAATTCTTCCCGTGCCGGGTTCTTTGCCTCCACCAAACCGTCAGTAAACATTAATAATATATCTCCTGCTTCAAAAACAATTCTATGTATGTTAACGTGAGACCCGAATTCATGGTTTCTCATTATGCCTAATCCTACGCCCTCGCCGTATAAAAATTCCGCTAATTTTGTCTTTTTAGAATAAAATAGTACCGGACAATGACCCGCCCTGGAGTAGTCGATTTCACTTGCATTACCATCAACCAGGAACAGGGAGACGGTGATGAAAGAGGCTTTATCGAGCCCCATGGATAGTGCGTTATTGGCCAGGGTTAAGAATTCTTTTGAATCCAAATCAATCTGCGCAAGGCTTTGAAAGATCCCTTTCATCTGCGACATGTAGAATACCGCTGAGGTCCCTTTCGATGATACGTCGGCGATGATAATGACCACAGAATTCTTCTTGTAAAGGATATCATAATAATCGCCTCCCACTTCGTCGGCGGTTCTCGAGAAGGCCGTTATCTCGAAGAGGCTGCTCTGGCCCAGCGTTTCCGGAAGCAGGTTCTTTTGTACCGCTCTGGCGATATTAAGTTCCTTGATATAACGTTCATTCTCAATCACGGAATCAAATAGCCGGTAATTTTCAATGGATATGGAAACCTGGTTGACAAACGTCCGTATCACACCGATCATTTCCTGGTTAAAGCCATCGGGAATCTCCTTAAGAAGGGCCAAAGTGCCGATTTGCTCGCCCTGAACAGAAATGGGAAATATCAACACCGACCGGAACCGATAGTTCCTGAGGTTAAAGAAATACCTTTCCGGTTTGATATGTTTGATCAGCTCGGATCCCAGAATCTTGTAAGATCTGGATTTGCCGATCTTGCTTTTAATTTCCTGGATCTGGAAATTGTCGATATGAAATGTAAGGCATTTCCTGTCCGGTATGCCGGATTGCAGAATTTCGAGCCAGGCAGCATCGGCCTGGACCGCCGACACCGAACTCTCAAGGAGGATTTCATGGATCTCATCCACATTCCTTCCCGTGCTGTATGACTGAGAGAGTTTCTGAAAATTAACGATCTCCTCCAGCTTCTTCTCAAAAACGGGAGAGGTGGGCAGGTTAAACAGTAAAACAAGAAGTGCTATAAAT
>DATDPY010000085.1:0-3949 GCA_035292565.1 Cyclobacteriaceae bacterium
GATTATAACCTGATGACCACCCTGTCGGGTTTGTATGCAGCGGGAGAGGCTAATTTCTCCGACCACGGGGCCAACCGTTTGGGCGCCAGCGCACTCATGCAGGGACTGGCCGACGGGTATTTCATTCTTCCGTACACCATCGGCGACTATCTGGCAAGCCTGGGTTTCCAGAAGGCAACAACCGACCTTCCCGAATTCAGGCAGGCGGAAACCGGAGTTCGCGAACGGATCAATAAGCTCCTCAATATCAATGGAACGAAAACCGTGGATGAATTTCATAAGGAATTAGGAAAGATCATGTGGGACTACTGCGGCATGGCCCGGAATGAGGCCGGGCTGAAAAAGGCCAGGGAAGAGATCAGGAAATTAAGGGATGAATACTGGAATAACGTGAAGGTGATCGGCACCGGCGAGGAGTTGAACATGACGCTTGAAAAGGCCAATCGGGTCGCCGATTTTTTTGAACTTGGCGAATTGATGGTTCTCGATGCGTTAAACCGGAAGGAATCCTGCGGGGGACATTTCAGGGAAGAATCGCATACACCGGAAGGAGAAGCGAAACGTGACGATGAGAACTACACGTACGTGTCGGCATGGGAATACCAGGGCGATGACAAGGACCCGGTCCTGAACAAGGAACCCCTGATCTTTGAAAATGTGAAACTCACCCAAAGAAGCTATAAATAATGGAAAAGGGAAAATCATTTAAGCTCCGGATCTGGAGACAGCGGAATGCGAATTCGAAAGGAAAATTTGTAGAATATCAGATCCAGAACATTTCTTCGGGAAGTTCATTCCTCGAAATGCTCGATATCCTGAATGAGGAACTCCTGAAAAAAGGTGAGGACCCGGTGCATTTCGACCACGACTGCCGGGAAGGGATCTGCGGCACCTGTTCATTGTACATCAACGGCAGGGCCCATGGACCCGAGAAAGAAACCACAGCCTGCCAGCTCCACATGAGACACTTCATGGACGGCGATACGATCGTGATCGAACCCTGGAGGGCGAAACCTTTCCCGGTCATCAAGGACCTTGTGGTTGACCGGAGCGCCTTCGACAGGATTTTACAGGCCGGGGGCTTTATATCCATCAATACGGGAGGCGCCCCTGACGCCAACGAGATCCCTGTTCCGAAACACCTTGCTGAAAATGCATTCGATGCCGCTGCTTGCATAGGCTGTGGAGCCTGTGTGGCCGCCTGCAAAAATGCCTCGGCCATGCTCTTTGTCGGGGCCAAGATTACCCAGCTTGCCCTCCTGCCCCAGGGTCAGGTGGAAAGAAAGGAAAGGGCGGCGAGGATGGTGGCACAGATGGATGCAGAAGGCTTCGGATCATGCACAAATACCGGAGCATGTTCGGCAGAATGCCCAAAGGCCATTGATCTTTCGGTAATTGCGAAGCTGAACAGGGAATACCTGGCAGCCAAATTCAGCTCTGAAACGGCTTAAAAGGCTCATTATTATTACCATGGGCCTTAAAAATGAATGACTTTGAGGCTTGAATTTTGATGAAAACCTCTTTTTTAAAGTCACAAAACATTTTTTAATTTTCATGCGAAATTCTTACATCTGAAAGGGAATCAATACTTTTTAATTTTAGAATCTCCGACCCCTCCCTACCTTGTCCGGTCCAAGTCAATTAAAATTATGAACATCGAGTCAGTAACCTATTTGGATAACCCTTCTTATATTCTGAAGGAAAGGATTACAAGATTTATTCTTGATAATGCCTCTGAAAGCGATCTTTCTTATGAAGCGGTTTGGAGATCGGTGGAATACGCGCTCAGTATGTCGAAGAACCAGGGCGGGTTTATCCTGGTCTCGAGGGAAGACGGCGATATGACCGGCGTTCTCGTGATGAACCGCACCAGGATGGAAGATTATATGCCTGAAAATATTCTGATACACCTGGTAATTGGTCCCCATGTCGAGAAAAATGAAACGGGATTGAAATTATTGCAGAAAGGTATTGAAATCACCCAGGGCAATCTTGCGGTCCGGCTGAATAAAGACCACCCCGACGTGTCTCTCTACGAAGTTATGGGATTCCGGGAGAGATATATCGAGTATCAGCTTCAAAGGTAATTTCCGGTAAACTTTTTAATCATCCCCCGTGGATCAAATCTCCGGGGGATTTTTTTTCGGTACTTTTGATGCATGGAGAAGGTCAAGACGAATCTGGACTTCCAGGACATCAGTCAGAAACTCCGCAACTTCCGGTTCCCTAAGGTGGATCTGGTAATTGGAATAGCTACAGGCGGCACCTTCCCGGCCATCATGATTGCCCACCAGTTAGGGCTCGACTGCCGGTTTATCCATATCAATTTCAGGGACCCTTCCAATGAACCTGTTTACCCTGAACCCGTTCTGCTTTCCGGTAATATCAACGATATTCCTGCCGGAACGAAAATCCTGCTGGTTGATGAAGTTTCCGTCTCCGGCAAAACCATAAATAAAGCGCTCGAACTCCTGAAAAATTTTGATGTCAAAACCTTCGTCCTGAAAGGCAATGGCGATTATGTACTATTCCCGGATGTGAAGACTTGTGTGAACTGGCCCTGGAAACTCATTGGTGATTGATTGGTGATTCACTACCGCCGTTAAAGTTACCTTAAAAGAATACAACTTTTTATTTATTCTCGTTTTCCGGGATTTCCTTAAAAGTATGAAACTGCTCTCCCCTTGTCCGACGAAAGGAGGATAAGGGGAGAGTTGTATCTCGTCTTTATCAGAGATTATGATCAATGGACCAGAATTTGATAAAAAGGCGGCATTATATTTTAAACAGTGATTATCTATAAACACTGTTCTCCATTGAAGTTATTTTTTTATTATTACGAAAAGAATTACTGCATCAAAAAGATGAGCTCTTCAATAAAATTATTGTTCTTCATTTTTTGTATTAACCTGATGTCCTGTTATTCCGGTCAGAAAAATGACGAAGATATTCCGTTCAGTCAAAACCTGGTCAACATGGTCAATCCACTGATGGGTACTGATTCGGAATTCAGTCTTTCCAACGGCAACACGTATCCGGCGATTGCCATGCCCTGGGGGATGAACTTCTGGTCGCCCATGACCGGCAAGATGGGTGACGGGTGGATGTATAAATACGATGATCATTTTATTTATGGCTTTAAGCAGACTCACCAGCCCAGTCCGTGGATCAACGATTACGCCGCTTTTTCCCTGATGGCGGTGACCGGGAATTTAAAATTTAAAGAGGATGACCGAAGATCGTGGTTCTCACACAAGGCGGAAGAAGCGCACCCGCATTACTATAAAACCTATCTCGCAGACCACGATGTAGTCGTTGAGATCACCCCGTCCGAGCGGGCAGCACATTTCCGTTTTACCTTTCCCCAAAATGATTCCTCGTTTATTTTGCTCGACGCCTTTGATATGGGCTCCATGGTGAACATCGATTCCGGTACGCGGACCATCACCGGGTATTGCCGGAATAATCACGGGGGCGTTCCGGAAAATTTCAGGAATTATTTTATCGCCAGGTTCGACAAGGATTTCGAAGTGATGCAAACCTGGAGCGATGGGTGGAAACTGTTCCCGGATTCCAGGATCCGGGAAGGGGCACATACCGGCGCTATCATCGGGTTCAGCACCAAACGCGGGGAGCAGGTACATGTAAAGGTGGCTTCCAGCTTCATCAGTCCGGAACAGGCGGCCCTGAACCTGGAAAATGAAATCGGAAACAGAACCTTCCCGGAAACCAGATCCGAATCATTCAACGCATGGAACCGTGAACTCAACCGGGTCCGGATCAACGATGATAATCCCGGCCATACCAAAACCTTTTACTCCTGCCTGTACCGCCTGCTTCTTTTTCCCAGGAAATTCTATGAAATAAACAAAGCCGGGGAAATAGTTCACTATAGCCCCTACAACGGGCAGGTCCTTCCGGGGTACCTGTTTACCGACAACGGCTTCTG
>DATDPY010000086.1:0-5788 GCA_035292565.1 Cyclobacteriaceae bacterium
ATGCTTGATCCTACTTCCGAAGAATTTAAGCAAATCAAAAAGGAGGCTTTATTGGGGACGGTACCGGACGGGCCAAAGTTTGATGACAAGACAAATATGTATCATCTCGATTTGCAGTATGATTTCAAAAATGTCATTGAATTTGTCGATCTGCAAGCCGGAGGCAGTTACAGGCTATATGACCTGAACTCAAACGGGACCATTTTTGATGATGTCACAAAGAATATTACGATCAATGAAGTGGGCGCTTATGTCCAGGCCGGGAAATGGCTGCTCGGTCGCCGACTTAAATTTGCAGGTTCGATACGTTACGATAAAAATGAAAATTTCGAAGGACAGCTTACTCCGAGGATCTCCGCAGTTATTAAACCGGGAGAATTGCACAGTGTCCGGTTCTCCTTCCAAACCGGCTTTAGGAATCCACCCACACAGGGCCAGCATATCGATCTGAACATCCTGTCGGCCAGGCTCATCGGGGGGCTTCCCAGATACGCCGACAAATATCAGATCATCCGTCAATCGACCGCCGGGATGCCCCTTTCCTTCGACGGCTATTCCGTGGAGAAATTCAGGAATTACTTTTTCGGCACATTCGATATTCCCGGAGCTATAAATCTTCTTGAATCCGTTACCAGCTTCAACAAGGTAAAACCGGAGAACATTTCAACTTTTGAAATGGGATATAAGGGGGTCTTTGGAAATAATTTCTGGATTGACATTTCAGGATATTACAACCTATACAATAATTTCATCGGTGAAACAAGAATCAATACCGCTTCAGAATTTACAACCAACCAAGCCCTGGCTGAAACGGATCCTGGTAAATATTCCTATAATCCGGACCCTGCCATGGAAGGGATCCCAAATTATTTATCCATGCTCAACAGCACTGCCATGACCGCGAAATCAAACGGGGTAATTTCCGGAAATACAATACAGGTTTATTCCAATTCAGATCAACAGGTCGAATCTTATGGCGCCGTCATGGGAATGGAATATAAGCTGAGTAAAGGATATTATGTTGGCGGCAACTACAAATGGAATACCCTCCGCAATGTGCCGGAAGGGTTCGTCTCCTTATACAATACCCCTGAACACAAACTGAACCTGATGGCAGGCAACAGAAGCTTCACGGACAAGATTGGTTTTAATCTCACCTGGAGGTGGCAGGATGAGTTCAGGTGGGAATCGGGCTTTACACTGCCGGCGAATGGAATGGTGCCAGCTTATAGCACACTTGATGCACAGATTTCCTATAAGTTAAAATCCCTGAAGTCAATCTTCAAAATTGGCGGCTCAAATATGCTGAACAAAAAATACATTCAGAGCCTGGGAGGGCCTAACATCGGCGCCCTTTATTACTTGTCCGTCACTTTCGATGAATTCATGAAATAGCTATAAAAAAAACTATGAAAAATGCAGTCATACATATAAGTATATTGATCAGGGCGCCAACCAGCTCGCGAATACCTGATCCTTCCCGGTTTTTAAAACAATTTCCGATATCCAAAAATTTAATCTTGTTAATCATTTATAATCATGAAAAAGTTAAAAGAAATAATCTTTACGCTCATCTTCCCGGTTATGCTGATTGCATTTCTTGTAAGCTCCCTGGTATTTATCACAGGTTGTGAAAAAGATCCTCCGGAGTTAAAGGGTATTATTAATATAATATCAGCGAATTCTGAATACAGTGAATTTAACAGACATCTTAACAAATTTCCTGATCTTAAGGATCTGCTGAACGGCACGTCAATAACCACCGTTTTCGTTCCCGACGATGATGCCTTTGATAATCTTTATGCCACTCCCGGGTTCCCGCCTGATCCGGACGACATCAATCCTGACCTGATTAAGGCTGTGATCGCATACCATATCGTCGCAGGAAAATATGATATGAATAACCTTGAACCAACCGGGTCAGGATTAGGTATCCCCACCTATTGCGACATTCCTATGCCTTGCACCAATACGGATGTTAATCAGGTTATCAGGGTTAATGATGATCTCACATTACTAACCGGATCAATGAATCCAGGTATCGTGGTCCAGAATGATGAGGAAGCCACAAACGGCATGGTCATGAGAGCTGACCAGGTCCTGATACCCCCGGTTATCGGGGAGCTTCTAAACTCAATTCTCGGGACAAACCTGGCTGCCATCCAGTTGGGCGCGGCCTTTTCCGATATGGCAAAAGTATTGACCATCGTCGATTGCAGTGTAACTGACCAGGTGCCCCTTCAGTCATATCTGGCTGGATCAGATAAATTCACCGCATTCCTGGTACCGAACCCTGTATTTGAGGGAACAGCGGCAGCAATGAGCATATCCGTTGATCAATTATTCTCTGCCTTCACTCCTCAACAATGGCGGGTGATCCTTTTAAATCATATTGTTCCGGAAGAGTATTACAAATCCAATCTTACAAACGAACTTGTGTTATCCAGTTTGCTCGATGGTGCTAAGCTTTCGGTCATGGAAGTTCCGGTAACTGAAAATACCCCGGAAGGCAAAATTCTTTCAACTTCAGGAGGTGCGACCGGTATGGGCGGCACGCAACAGGCACCGATCATGATTGCTGATATACTTTCTACTAACGGAGTTTCGCATGTTGTAGGTAAAATACTGATCCCGGATTGATCCGGAGTTTTAATTGCATTTCCGTTATCGAAAAGGAAACCTGGCACGGTTTCCTTTTTTTATGACCGTCACTTCAGCAAAAAATATATTGGTCAGAATCCGGAATCCGGATGACTCCGATCATTTTTGTCCGATCGACAATAATTCCACCTCGAAGATCAGTGCGGCATTGGGAGGGATAACTTCCCCTGCGCCTCTTTCACCATAAGCCAGGTTTGAAGGAACATATAGTTTCCATTTTGATCCGACCGCCATAAGCTGCAATGCTTCCTGCCATCCCATGATCACCTCGTTAACGGCAAAGGATGCGGGTTCACCCCTTTCAATCGAACTGTCAAACACTTTACCATCGATGGTCGTTCCGCTGTAATGTACGGTAACAACATCGGTTGCTTTCGGCTGCTGTCCCTGGCCGGCAGTCAATACTTCATACTGAAGGCCGCTGGGCAGGGTTATCACCCCGCTCTTGCTTTTGTTCAGCTCGAGGAAATCGGTGCCTGCCTTTTTATCTGTTTCTGATTTGGCAACCTGGAGTTCCATGAAACACTGGTTCAGATATGGCCCGGTCTGGCTTACATCCGCCAGGGTCGTACCGCCTGAGAAAACATCGTTGAAGGCCTTGGCTACCGCCGCAGTATTGATCTCTGTCAGTCCCTGGGATTTTACATTTTGCGCAATATTTAACGCCAGGTAATAACTTATGCTGTCGGTCCGGTTATTCAGTGAAATAGTATTTTCAGGTTTGTTCTGGCCTTTGCAATTCATGAGTAAGCTGAAGGCAAGCAAAAGGGAAATCAGGGTGATAAGTTTCATAATAAATTCACAGGTTAATATAAGGTGCCAAAACTACTCGATTAATATCAATGATCGAGGGAAACAGGTTTTTTTATCAAAAAAAGGCCATCCCGGGGATAAACACAGGCTGTGTTTATTACCGGGATGGCAGGATATTCAATCAACTTCCTCATCCCGGCCAGAAAATTTCTGGCCGGATCAATTCATGATCGGATTAAATGGCCGTACCCCCTTTTTCTCCTGTCCTTATTCTAATGCATTCCTCAAGCGGTGTAATGAATATTTTCCCGTCGCCAACCTTTCCGCCGTCTTCCGATCTTGCAGCCTTTATGATGGCATTGACCGTGATGTCCACGAAGGCTTCGTTTACGGCTATTTCAAGCCTTATTTTAGGGATCAGATTCGGGATCAACACCTGGCCTCTGTAAATTTCCTCGGAAGTTTGCTGACCATGACCTGAAACTCTTGAAACCGTTATCCGGGTTATTTCTGCCGCTATAAGGGCTTCCCTTACCCTGTCAAGGGCATTTTCTCTGATTATTGCAGTGATTAATTTCATGATTCAATTAGTTAGGATTAAGCATGCCGTAGCCGTGTTCTCCATGATAGGCATCATCGAGTCCCTGCCGCTCACTTTCAATGGTTGATCTTATACCAAAGATCTTGTCAATGATAAACAGGATCACCAGCGTGCCAATCGACGCATAAGCGATGGCTATGATTACAGCCGTTGCCTGTATTCCGAGCTGTTGCCACAAGCTCCAACTTCCTCCCGCAGCGGCAGCGGCACTTTGCATCCAACTGTCCCTGATAAAGAAAGTGAGAAATATGGCGCCGGCCACACCTCCAATGCCGTGGATGCCAAAAGCGTCCAGGCTGTCATCATATCCAAGCCGGTTCTTGGCCGTAACCGCCAGATAACAGAGAATGGAAGCGATTATACCCAGAAGAAGGGCTCCGTAAGGCTGAACGACTCCCGCCGCCGGGGTGATGGCAACCAGCCCGGCCAAAACACCGCTGACAAAACCCAGGGCTGTTGCCCTGCCGTGATGAATTCCCTCAATTACGATCCAGGTTATTGCACCCGAAGCGGCAGCTACCTGGGTAGCCGTCAACGCCTGTGCAGTAAGTAAAGAGCTTGAAATGCTGCTGCCGGCATTGAATCCGAACCAGCCAACCCATAGCAATCCGCCCCCGATCATGGTCATTACCATATTGCTCGGAGAAATGGTGGTCCCCGGGTAACCTCTTCTTGCACCAAGGTACAGGGCGGCAATCAAACCGCTGAATCCGGCCGAAATGTGGACTACCGTCCCGCCGGCAAAATCTATGGCTCCGGCAGCTCCCAGGTTGAACAGGAAACCGTCGCTGGCCCACACCCAATGACATAATGGATTGTACACAATCAAACCCCAGACAGCTATGAAAATACAGTAAGCCTTGAAATTAACCCTTTCCGCAAATGCTCCTGCGATCAGGGCGGGTGTTATGATCGCGAATTTTCCCTGGAACATTGAAAATACATATTCCGGTATGCCTGCGGGGTCCATGATCCTGGAATCAATTCCCTTTAACAGGAAGTAGTCGCTGTTCCATCCGAACCACCCTCCAAGAACATTGGTTCCGAAACACATGGCATAACCGCAGACCACCCAGATAATACTGATGATCCCCATGGCGGCAAAACTGTGCATCATCGTACCTAATACGTTTTTGGTGCGGACTAACCCCCCATAAAACATCGCCAAACCGGGCACCATTAGCAATACAAGCGCTGTGGATGTAAGCATCCAGGCGGTCGCACCCGTATCGAGATTCCCCGTCTCTGCTGCCCAGGAATTTCCAAGCCCTGCCAACAACAAAATCGGAGTAAAAAGAACAATTTTCCAGATTTTTTTTCTCATAATGGTTAATTTAAGGCCAATTATTAACTATTTTATGCTATTCAAGAGTTATTCAGGTAAATTTTTGGCCAAAAATAAGAAAAAAATGGTGTTTCCTAATAATATCGCCTAAAAATTAAAGCAGACTTAAAAAAATAACCGTTTACATGCTGGAAACCGGAAAATATGCCCGTTGAATCAGTCTTTTTTAATAACCGGCTGAATACAGGCTTGTATGTGCGTTATCTGATTTTAGCCCTGATGAAGTCAAGGATCAGGCCGGTACGTCCTGGATCGAACCAGGGCATTTCCTTGTCCCTCCTGAACCATGAAAGCTGTCGCTTGGCATACCTGCGGGAATTCCTTTTTATCAAACGAATCGATTCCTCCATACTGATCCTGCCATCAAAAAAATCGAACAGTTCCTCGTAGCCAACTGTTTTAAGGCAATCCAGGTCTTTGTATTTATA
>DATDPY010000087.1:0-4521 GCA_035292565.1 Cyclobacteriaceae bacterium
AATGGGGCTGGCCGGCTGCGCCCCAGGATGATGTTTTATATAATGAGGATGCCGTTATAATCCGGCCGCTCCCCTGACCGATCAGCATTTTTGCCTGGCTGATATTTTCAAGCTTGTCGCCCAAATTGGACCCTAACAATAGAAATTTTCCTTTCATCCCTGAAAATTTTCGCCCGGCATAAAACTGGTTCCAAAAGTATGCGATTAGGTTTAATATTGCCAGATAAACCATACGATCATGAAATTCCTTAGCAATCTGCTGGCGGTGTTACTGGGTCTCTTTATCTTTTCTTTCCTCATGTTTATCATGCTGGTGGGGATAATATCGGTTTCGTCCACGGAAAGAACTGTAAGTGTGGAAGACAATTCGGTATTGCATATCGTGCTTAGCGGTGTGATAACCGAGCAGGAAGCGGATGATCCGTTTTCAGAGTTGGATCTGCCTGCCGGTGGACCTCATGAAGTCGGGCTGAAGGAATTGAAAGCCGCTATTCAAAAAGCGAAGAATGACTCGAAAATCAAAGGTATATTTATCGAACCGAGGTATTTCTCTTCGGGATATGCTGTCCTGGGCGAATTAAAAAAGGGTCTTGAAGATTTTAAATCTTCTGGGAAGTTTATTGTTGCATACAGCGAAGTATATACCGAGAAGGCCTATTATATTGCTTCGACAGCCGACAGGATATTTTTAACTCCTGATTATGGCATGATCGAATTCAACGGGATCAATGCCAGCATGGTTTTTCTTAAGGGCACTCTTGATAAGCTCGGCATTGAAGCAGAAGTATTCAAAGTGGGGGATTATAAAAGCGCTGTCGAGCCGTTCACCAGGCAGGAGATGAGCAAGGAGAACAGGGAGCAGCTCGAGTCCTTTATCAATTCAATATATTCGAATGTGGTGGGTGATATCGCATTTTCCCGCAAAATACCAGCCGATAAATTAATGAATATTTCCGATTCAATGCTCGTCAGGAACGCAGCCGATGCCTTGCATTACGGGCTGGTAACCGACCTGGCCTATTACGGGCAAATGGAGGATACGCTTAAATCGTTGGCAGGAATAGCCGCGGACAAATCATTGCCAAAGATCAGCTACCGGAAATACAACAAGTCGGCATCCGATGAAGAATATTCGAGCGACAGGATTGCGGTAATTGTCGCCTCCGGGGATATCGTTTCCGGCAAGGGCGAAGAACAACAGATCGGTTCGGACAAATTTTCTGCCGAGATCAGGAAGGCGGCAAAAAGCGACCGGGTGAAAGCCATTGTCCTTAGGGTAAATTCCCCGGGCGGAAGCGCCTTAGCTTCAGATGTGATCTGGAATGAGATCGAGCAGGCTAAAACCCAAAAACCAGTTATAGCTTCCATGTCGGACATGGCTGCTTCCGGCGGGTATTATATATCCATGGCCTGTGATTCTATCGTCGCCAGCCCGATGACGATCACCGGTTCCATCGGGGTGTTCAGCCTGTTATTCAATGCTCAGGACTTTCTGAAAGACAAGCTGGGCATCACCATCGATAATGTTAATACGGGAATTTATTCTGATCTATTTACCCAATCGCGCCCGCTGACCGCTTCAGAAAAAATGATCTTTCAGAAACAAACCGAAAGCGTATATGCCACCTTCACCTCCAAGGCAGCGCGAAACCGCGATATGGCAATTGAAGACTTGCTGAAAGTTGCCTCGGGCAGGGTCTGGTCAGGGGAAGAAGCGAGGGAAATCGGTTTGATCGATGAATTCGGAACGCTGGAAGACGCCATTGAAATGGCTGCTGCTAAAGCAAACCTGGAAAAGTACCGGGTGGTATATTACCCGGAACGGAAATCATTTATCGAGGAGATCATCAGTGAAATATCGGGTGACATGGAATCCAGGATCATGAAGATCAGGCTCGGCGTCCTTTACCCGTATTTTGAAAAAGTAAAGAATATTTCCAATTGGAACGGATCACAGACCCGTTTGCCATTCGACCTCGTTTTGGAGTAGGGGTTTTTACATCGCCCCCGAAGCAATATGATATGCTTCAGGGCTTCATCGAACATCGAAAATCGAACATAATGAAAATCGAAAGATAGTAGAAGGAAGACAGATGTCAGAGGTCCGATCATTTCGTTCACCGAGTCGATTTTCAATACCCAATCATAGATTTACGTCAATATTATTCTGGAGAACTTCCGGCTTCTATCTTCCAATTTCTATCCTTATTAAAATCAAAACAGCCTGTACCCAATGCTTACGATGATCTGCGAGGTGCGCGTATCGGTATTGAACGACTGGGTTGTACCCGGGATGGTAATCTGGTCTCCCAGTTTGCTCAGGCTTCCTTCATATTTAAGGTCGATGAGAAGTTTCGAAATATCGAGCCCCACGCCGGCCTGGAATCCGATGGTCCCTGATTTATAAGTCTGTTCCCAATTCTGAATGTCGCCTTTCACATTGTTGCTCAATAAGACATTCAGGACCGGACCTGCATTCACCCTCAGAACTTCGCCAAATTTGTATCCCACCATCACGGGTACGGAAAGATTGCTGAATTTCAATTCCCCTTTTGTAACGGTTCCGGCCGAATCAATATTAATGCCTCCGCCCGACTGGGCAATCAGAATTTCCGGTTGAACATAAAGACTGCTTATTCCAACCCTTCCGAACAGTCCTGCATGCCATCCTAGTACTTTATCCCCGCCCGTGTATTTAATATTGGTGCCCGCCACAGGAAAGGTCTGGGACACCTGCACGGCAGAAGAGCTCACCCCTCCCCTTAAACCGACGGAAAGCAATTGAGCCTGGCTGATATGAAATGTGAAAACTGCTGCAAAAAGAATCATTAACTTTTTCATAGTCATTGGTTTATATGGGTTAACGTTAAAAGTCCTCTATTATTTGGTCCATCTCAGGTCTAAAATCCAAAATTATATTGGATCCCGCACCGGAACCACCTGCCCGGCATCGGGGTCATTACCTCGGTATAACGGGTATCCGTGAGGTTGGTTGCTTCAACAAATATTAATGGAATTTCCTTATGTCGCCAGAATATCCTGGAATCAATTACCCAGTATTCCGGCTCACTTTCACGCACATTGTATCTGATATTCATGTGATGAAATATTTTCCATGCAATTCTGTGTTCAATCCCCATGATGAGCTGATGTTTCAGATTTTCCAGTATATATCTTGAAATAATTCCATTATCCGCCAGGTCTGAAATCAGGTAATTATAAGTAAACCCGATCGTCGGCAACCACGATTTATCGGGCATTGACCGGGAAGTACGTGGAACAAATTTCATACCAAATTCCACCCCAGTTCTTGCAATTTCCGTAATGTTTCTGGCCTGCCAATAATACGTGGAATCGGATAAAGGTACCCGGACCCAATCGATCAGGTTGCTGGAATTCTGCCGGAAAATATTGAATTCGGATGAGATCGATCCAGTTTGAAATTTAAGGCCGGCTTCAAATCCCGTTGAACTTTCAGGATCGAGCTCCGGGTCACCCTTCTCAACGGGGCTGTCGTAATGCTGATCATAAAAGGACGGGATCCTGAAAGACTGCCCGAAATTCGCATAGACTCGGAAATTTCTCCCAAAAGAAAAGCCGGCATCAATTCCCGGGAAAGTTTTTATGCCGAAATCGGAATAATATCCGGAGTAAACGCCTGGTGTAAGATCGAGACGGCCAAAGACGAACCTGTGTTCGAGGAAGAGGCCAATATGGTTCCTGCTGAATCCGTCGAGGTTGCTCTTTGTTTCTATGCCGCTCCGAACCCAGGTTCCCCGGATAGATTCAAGCCTGTATTCAAAGCCCATTCCGGTTGTTCCCAGGCGGGTTTTCCATGATGAATTGAGCTCCGCCCCAGCTACATGGGTTGTATGAAGGTTCTTATAGACCGATGGATCCTCCCTGATAAAAAGATAATCATCGGTGTTGATCCTGAAATAAACGCGGGGATGCCAGGTGAAATTTTTCGTCTGCAAACTGTACCCGACTCCAGCCATGGCTGTTTCAACCGCTTCATATTGCCTTGTAAAGGAAGGATTAGCATAAAATCCATTTGCCCCGAACTTCCGCGACACATATCCTCCGAGAAAGTTCAAATCACCTCTGCCTGCTCTGACCGAGGAAGTGTATAAAGCGTTCAGGATGCTGAAGTCGGTATTTTCGCGATACCCGTCCGACCTGCTCCCGGAAAAAGCCAGCGACTGCCGGTAAGCCCCGGCAGGGATCGACAGGGATAACGAACCGCCCCGTAATCCGAATCCTCCGCCGAATAATTGAGCCCTGACGCCTCTTGATTCCCGTACCCGTGTGATAAAATTAACCGCTCCGCTGAAAGCATTCTGACCGTACAGCCTGGCTCCCGGGCCTTTGACGATCTCGGCCTGATCTATATCCAGGATATTGAAGGGAACATTCAAATTGTGATGGCCTGTCTGCGGATCATTGACCTTTATACCATTCACCATAACCAGCGTTTGTTCGAACGATCCGCCCCGGATCCCGATGTCGGCCTGTACACCT